>NZ_JAYFFB010000004.1:0-83739 GCF_034863345.1 Mycoplasma sp. 1232 | reverse complement strand
ACCGTTAAAATTGTAAGCTTTTGCAGTTTTTGAAAAGTCTCCTAAGTTATTGGAAATAACTGATGGTAATGTGTTCCCTGGAATGCTTGGATGTCAAGAACGTGAATTATCTAAATCAAATTCAAGTCTAATTTTGTCCCCAGTTGCAAAATCAATGTGTCTTGCAGTTGATGAGTCAATTAATTGTTCAAAGAATGCTCCACCGATGTTTGCAAAATCTCTTGTTGAAGAGTTTTTAGATGCAGTTGCGTTTAAAACGAATGTAAATGAGTTGTCTTCTGTAAATGTTTTTGTGAAGACTGATGTATTTTTATCAATATTAAACTTATCACTTGTTATATTTGTTTTAACAAATGCTTGAAGCAATGCAACTCATAAAGCATTTTGATAATTAAATGCTGTGCCGTCAGAAATCTTGTAATTTCAAGCACCATTTGCATAGCTGTTAATTACATTATTTAATCAGTTTTTATTCACATTATTTGTTCCATCTTGTAAAAATCTTTCTTTATATTTGATTTCATATTTTCTAGGGAATAATCAATAATCATCAAGTGAATTAGGAACAATAGTTGAAGCAGCAGGTGTTAAATCAGGAACTACACCTGTTTTAACTCAATAGTTTGCTATTGGGCTTTTATCTTCTTTAACAAATGTTGTTGCTAAATAAGGATAGTTTCCTTGATTATTTAAAATTTCTAATTTAAGAAGTCTCTCTTCATTATCATCGTGATTATATTCAAATGTAACAACTTCATCATCATAATCAATTGAACTTTTATCTAATCTAATGTAAGGATCATTATTGCGTCCTCTTAAACGAGTTTTGTATTGAAGTGTGATTAGACCTGAATCAAATAAAGGTTTTAAATCACGAATTGAAAGAGTTTGATATTTAGATGTGTTATCAATAGATAACAATTTAAATGATCCTTCAAATATTTTTCTAGGACCAATTACATAATCTGCATATCCATCATCAGCATTATTTAGACAATTTAATACTAAATATGTTGCATATTGCATGTTTGTTGTTAAGTAATTTAGTAAATTACCTTTATCAATTCTTTCATCAATATTAGCTTTAATTTGATTAATTTCATCTAATCTAGAAATAAAGAATTCAACCTTATCTGTGTCGTGCTCAAATTTGTATGATAAGTTTTCTTTATCAGCTAAGAAATCTTTTAAGTAGTACTTAGAATTATCCGGATTGTTAGAGATTTGAACAATTTGTTCGAATGCATTATTAACTTTTTCTATTGCAATTGTATTAGCAACATTAAGGATATTTTCTACTTCATTTTTAAGAGTTTTTAATTCATCTAATGATTTATTTTCATAATCATCTAAAGTGGATAAATCAAAGTTTGTAATTTGATCTGAACCAAATAATGTTTCATTTTGTTTTACTTTATTTAATGAATTTAAATTTTCTCTTATGTATGCAACATAATCATCTTTACTTTCAGCAGATTGAGCAGCATTGATAATTATGTTTGCAACTTTATCAAATTTATTTCACTCACCACTTAACTCAAATAAGTATTTAGAATCTAATCGATTTCTAATTAACTCAATTAAATTATCTTTTGTGTCTTGAGAAGTAGCTTGAATATCAAAATTATCAATTTGATCACTTGTATTGTTTTGAACAATGTTAATTAAAACTGTATAACTTTGTGGAGCTACCACTACATTAACTTCGTTATTTTGAATTTCATCAATTGTTATTGATTGAATAACATCTTTATTCGAATCAATTAAGACATATGAATCAGGAACTAAACTACTTTCAATAGTAATTGAGTTTTCATCCATATTAAGTTTTTGTGTTGTAGTCGCAACAATATCATTATTTAAATCCTTAAAATTAATTGTTATTGTTTTTCTATTTTCAACAATTTCAATTTGAATTTCTGAAGTTCAGGGACTTACACCTGAAATTGATGTCACTTTAACATCACTTGGTAATTGTTGTTTAATAAGTTCACTAATTTTTGCTTCATCATCTTGATAATTAACTTGAATTTCAAAATCTTGAATATCTTGTTTATGTGATTCATTTTTGACTATTTTAACTTGCACACTATAGTTTTTAGGTAAAACTAAAACATCGACAGAATTATCCACTATTTGTTCTATAACTTCGCTTTCAATCACTTCTTTATATGAGTTAACTAAAACATAAGAATTAGGAACCATATTACTGTGGACAGTTAATTGATTCTCATCAATATTTATTTTTTGTGTTGTTGTATCAACAACAGAACCGTTAGAATCAACAAATTTAATTGTTACAGTTTTTCTATTCTCAACGATATCAATGTTAAATGTCTCAACTCAAGGTTTAATATTACCAATTGAACTAACTTTGACATCTGCAGGAAGATATTCCTCTATTAATTCTTTGACCCTAGTCTCATCATCTTGATAATTAACTAAAATATTAAAATCAGAAATATCATCTCTATGAGAGTTATTTTGGTTAATATGAACTCTAACTGCATAGTTTTTAGGAAGCGCAGTTAATTCAATAGTATTATTTGTAATTTCATTTACCATAACACTATCTAGAATTCGCTTGTTCGAATCAACTAAAACATAACCATCCGGAACTAAATCTGAACTTACAACAATTGAATTTTCTCCAATAGGAATTCTTTTCTCTCTTTTTTCAATAACACGATGGAAATCATTAAAGTAAATTGCTATAGTTTTTGTTCTTTCAGTAAGTTCTAAGTAAATAACCTGAGATCACCGTCCAATTCCTGAAATTGATTCGATTTTCACATTATTAGGTAATTGGTTCGCAATGAGTTCAAGAATTTTAATTTCATTATATTGATAGTTAACTGAAATCTTAAAATCTTCAATATCTTGTAAGTAGTAATCAAATTGATTTCTTTCTATTGAAACTTGAATATCGTAATTTTTAGGTCATATTTTAATAAATTCATTTGATATTGGAGCTTCATCTCTTATCAACTTATCAACCGGTTCTCCGTATTTATTCAATAAAACATAGTTTTCCGGATCAGGATTAGTGATTTCTCATTTACCATTAATTTTTTTTGCAATACTCTTAAGAGTTTCAGGTTCTTCGTCCCTGGTATAAGCGTTTCTTAATATCACTTTTACAGCTTCTTCAGTTTTATTTGTGTATTTTAGACCAAAATACACAGCAGGTGCAGTTACCGCTCCAAGTACTCCTGTGAATGCTAAAAGTATAATAATCTTTTTATTTCTTTTTGAAGTTTTACTAGTCATAAATTTGTCCTTTTTATTATTTTTAAATATACTAAATTAACACTCTTATATCGCTAAAAAAATGAAATAAATTTTGAGCTTGAAATCAACAAAAAAGCAAGCTAAGATAGCTTGCAAATTTAATTATTTTTTAAGGTCGTTTACTGAACCAATGTAAGCGAATTTTTCTGGATTTACATCAATAAATTCACCATTAATAATTCTAACGACTGAATCCACAGTTTGATCTAAAGGTACAAAAACCCCTTTTCTTAATGTGAAATGTTCAGTCATAAAGAAGTTTTGTGAGAAGAAGTTTTGCAACTGTAATGCTTTTTTAACGATTGTTTTTGATTCATCATCTAACTCATCAAATCCTAAAATAAGCATAACATCTTCAATTTCTTTATATCTTTGTAAGATGTATTTTGTGTCTAAAATAGCTTGATAATGCTTTGAACCAATAATTTCAGGATTTACGTTATTTGATGAAGAAACCAACGGATCAAAAGCAGGGAAAATGTTTTTAGCACTAATTTCACGTGAAAGCACAAGTGAAGAGTTTAAGTGGTTAAATACAGCAACAGCTGATGGGTCAGATAAATCATCCATTGGTAAGAAGACTGTTTGGAATGATGTAATTGAACCATTTTCATTTGTATAAAGTCTTTCTTCAGCTTGTGAAATTTCAGTGTTTAAAGTTGCTTGATATCCACCAATGGATGGTTTTTTGTCAAGTGATGCAGCAACTTCATTTCCAGCTTGTAAGAAACGGAAAATGTTGTCAATGAATAATAAAACATTTTCTTTATTGTTGTCTCTTAAGTATTCAGCAGCAGTAATTCCAACTGGTACAATACTCATTCTTGAACCTGGGTTTTCATTCATTCTTGAAATGTACATTGTTGAGTTTTGTATTAAGTTAGATTCAGTTAAATCATTGTATAACTCAATAGCTTCTCTTGAACGTTCTCCTGATCCAATGAAGATAGCTGATGTGTTAGTTTTTTGTTTTGATAGGTTGAAAATAATTTCTTTCATTAAAACAGTTTTACCAACTCCGGCTCCTCCAAAGATACCGATTTTATCTCCATCTAAAATAGGAACGAAAAAGTCAATAGCTTTAATACCTGTTGTTAAAAGCTGTGCTCTTTTTTCGTAGTTTGTATTTGTTACAATTGTTGAATCCATTTCAACTGTTTTTGTAACTTTTGTTTTAGGTGAGCTTAAGTTATTTCCAAGCACATCGTAAATGTGTCCTTTTGCTTCATTTCCAACAGGCACCATAAATGAATGGTTTAATTTTTCAATCTTATCATTGATTGATAAGTTATCTTTTAAGTCTACAATAACTGCTAATAAAGTATTTTCATTAAGAATTCTTTTAACTAATAAATATGAACCATTGTCGCTTTTAAGAAGTGAATTAATAGCTGGTAACTTTTCGTTTTTGAATTGAATTTCAATTACGTCGCTTCATAATTTTGTTATTTTAGCACTCATTATTTACTTCCTTTTAATTCATTTTTAATTTTGTTGTGAATTTGTTCTATTAGTTTTTCATCAGTAGTTAAGAATTCTTTAGCAGTAGGTAATTGTCATTGTAGATTAAATTTATTTGAATATTTATTAAGCAAGAATGCGAAGTAGTTTTTAACTAATTCATGATCTTTAGTTGTATCATTAATTAAATCATCAACAACTTTCTTGCAAGTTGCATTAGATTTTTCGTATTCAATAATGAATTTGATTGCTTTGTTAATTTGCAAATCAGATAAGTTATTTAATAAGTTTCATTGAATGATACGTGAAATTAAGTAAATATCTTTTTCATCGTATGATGAAACACCTTTTTGATTAAACATTTTTTCAATTTGGATTCCTCCTAACATAAGTGAATTAATGTCATCATTAAGGTCGTATTTAACAGCAAGTAGTTTTGCTTGTTTTTTGAATGATCTATATAACTTACCAACAATTTTTGCGCTTTGGTTCATTAATTTGTTTTGAACTCCACCACCAATACGTGAAACTGATAAGTTAACATCGATAGCTGGATATTTGTTAAGCGCAAATAATTCTGAGTTTGTAACAATTTGACCATCTGTAATTGAAATAACATTTGATGCAATTAAAGATGTAATATCGTTATCAACTGTTTGAATAATTGGAAGAGCAGTAATTGATTTTCTATTGTGGAATTTACCGCTTCTTTCAAGTAATCTAGCGTGTGCATAGAACATATCACCAGGGAATGCTTCTTTACCAACTGGTTTGTTGATTAATAAAGCAATTTCTCTGAAAATGTTTGCGTGTTTTGTTAAGTCATCAAACACGATTAAAACATCATCTTCATAAGAAACATTTTCAGCGTGAGCCATAGCAATATATGGAGCTAAATATTGTTCATATGGTTTATCACTGTTTGCAGTTAAGATGATTGTGTATTCATCAGCACCATGTTCTTTAAGTAAATTGTAAACATTTGCAATTTCGCTTTGTTTTTGTCCAATTGCAACATAAATACATTTAACATTTTTGTCTTTTTGGTTAATGATTGTGTTTAAAGCAATAAATGTTTTACCAGTTTTTCTATCACCAATAATAAGTTCTCTTTGTCCTTTTCCAACAGGAATAAGCAAGTCAATTACTGAGTAACCTGTTTTTAATTGCTCATCAAGAGGCATATAAGACATTAAGTTGTTATTAACGTTAAAGATTTCTGAAGCTTGCTCATAGAATTCAAATTTTTCTTTAGTAACTTCAGGGAATAAAATGTCACCGTTAATGTCAATGATTTTTCCGAAGTAGTTTTTTGCAGTTTTAACTTTTGTATCAACTTTAGCCCTAATTACTTCTGCACCAATTTTATATTCTTCAGGATTTTGTTTAATTAAACAAAAAGCACGATCTTCTGTTGCTGAAATTACCATTAATAAAGCATCTTTATTATCTTTTAAATGGTAAATTTCATTTTGTTTGTAATTTGTTTGGCCACTTATTTCAACAACATAGTCATAAATGGCTGATATGTATAATTTATTTTCCATGTTCTTCCTTTACTTTAAATTAGCTTTCTTTTTGTTTAAACTGCTAATGATTATTGTTCCAATTAATAAAAGCGTAATAAGTGTACCGATTGTAATTAAAACAATGTTTGTGTTTTTTGTTGATTGTAAATTTTCTTTAAGAATCAATTCATTGTAAGCTTTTTGGTATTGTGTTCTGATGTTTTCACTTTCATTAGTGATGTTTTTATTTTGAGTTACGATACCTAAATTAATGAATTGTTTTTGAACTTGTTCTAACTTTATGTTGAAAGTTTGAAATTGTTGATTTTTAAATGTGCTTACTTGTTCAATTCTGTCTAAGTCTAAAATTAAGTCTCTTAAAGTTGATAGCGCTTCATTAACGTCGCTAAATGTGAAATTAAAAGAATTTAAGTTAGCTTCAATAACTGATTTAATTTCAGGTACTGAAATTTGTTTTGAAAATTCGCTATATAAGTCTTTATATGCACTTGTTAATAAATTAAAGTAAGTTCTTCCTTTAATTGTTTGTGCGTGAATAGAGTTAGTGAATGCATCTTTTGAGTCTTCTGATAATGATAAGTTGATTAAATCACCTTTATCATTTTTAAAAGTTACATCCTTATAGTATTCAACTGCGTCATTTATGATGTTTGTGAATTGTTGATTGTTAATAATTTTTACTGCAACAAAGATTTGGTCAAAGACAATTTCTTGAAGTTTTCTATTTCCAAGTTTTTCAAAAACTAAATCTTTGGTAATTCCAAGTGCATCATAGTAACCTAACATCGAAGATTCAATTGCATTACTTACAACTTGCATTGATTGAGCATATTGTGCATCTGAATATCTAGTCACTTCACGTTCATAAGATGTTTGTTTCTCATCTGATGTATTTGTTAAAGTAATTGTTGCAATTAACTTGCCATCTTCTTCTCTTAAGCCTGTAACGTTGTATTTAAGTAATTTTAATAATGGATTAAAGAAGAAAACTGCTTCATTATTGAATTTAGCATTTTGTGAATTTACTAAACTAATTAATTCTGCATTTGAAGTGTTGATGTAGTCACCTGTAAGTATTGGAGAAAGTCTAGGAACGTTTTCTTCAGCAACTGAAACTACAATTGGGTCTTCTTCGATTTTGTCTTCAGGTAAGATTGGAAGAATCGGTTCTTCAACAACTTCATTGAATTCTTGGTTTTTCTCGATGTCAAATTTCATTGTTCTCTTATTAAGAACCGATAAGAAATAAGCATCTCAAGAATCAAAACCTTTAGGTATATTTAAATCTAATTTTGCATCATCATCTAAAACTTTGAAAACTTCTTCATCTTTTGCATATTTAGGAAAGTCTTCTTTTTCTAAAAGAATATCTCTTCAAGATGAAGATAGCGATTCAATATAGCTATTTGTTTGGTTCAAAATCGCACTTTGAGTAAGTTGATTATTAATTACTTCTGCTTCTTCAGGAATGACAACTTTTCCTTCTGTGTCTATAGCACTTACTTTTTCGTAGTTATCTGGTGTAGCTTCACCAATCATAAGTGGTCCAAAATCATTTTTAAAGTAAGTAATGTCTCCTAATTTGTAAGTTTCATTTGTAAGTAAATTAGGGAAAATGATGTTAAATCCATTTTCAATTGG
This sequence comes from Mycoplasma sp. 1232, assembly GCF_034863345.1. NCBI lineage: Bacteria > Bacillati > Mycoplasmatota > Mollicutes > Mycoplasmatales > Mycoplasmataceae > Mycoplasma > Mycoplasma sp. 1232. The sequence continues at coordinate 75,817 of NZ_JAYFFB010000004.1, read as the reverse complement.
ATTTGAAACTATTTGATCTTTTTGAGCCTTTAAATAATTTACAAACTTTTTATAGTAAGTAATTCTTTTTAAATGTTCAATATTTGGTTCTGCTAAATTTTGCTTTTCATAATCTGCTACTTCTAATTCAAGCTTTTTAATATACTCTTCAAGGACTAATGGTAATTTTTCATTGAAAATGTTTTTTTGCATTTCCTTAGTTTCAGGAAAATTAGCAACAGGCTCTTTTTCTGTTTCAGTTGTATCACTTGCTGTTTCATTTTCATTTGTAGTTGCTGAAATAACCGAAAGCGGTAATACTAATGAAGAAGAAATAGCGCCTAATTTAAGTCATCTTCTTATTTTCATAAATCCTCATTTTCAAATAATGAAAAGTAAATTTGAGCTTTAAGCTTGAATGCTTTTCTTTTTAGTTTTTCTAATCTGTTGATTAAATCAATGTCATTAGAAGCATATAAAGCAAATTTTGTTTTTAGCAGTTCCCTTTTAATTTCTTTGTATTTTTTATTTAATGAATGTAATTGTGTTTTATTTTTATCATCTTGCGCAAAAGTATCAAATGAATTATTGTAGAAAAGGACAATTTGATTTTCATTACTTTGGACAAATAATGAATCAAATATTAAAAAGTATTCTTTTGAATTTGTTTTAAGTGAGCATAAAACTTTTTTGTGACTTGAAATTGTGTTTTTATCAACTTTTTGTCAACTATCTTTTAACTGATGATTGATTTTTAATTCAGAAATCTTAAGATGTCTTTTAACATTTTTAGCTGATACTAAAGTTAAATCAATCATTAGTTCCCCTTTCTGATTTCATGTAATAAGTCTTTTTTCTTGCTAAGCATTGAGATTTGTTCAATTTCTTTTTCTCTTTTAACTTTTAAGAATTGTCTTTTTTGGAATTTGATTTTTTCTTCTAAATCATTAAGAGTACTGTTTTGAGCAACTAACTTATATTTTTCATAAATTAAAGCTGACTCAGTTAAAAGTGAAGAAATAGCAAAGTTTAAGTAAGACTCAGTTTCTGAATCGATAAACTCATTTAAATCTTGTGAAATTTTGTGAGTGTTGATATTTGAGTTAAATAATTGACCGTGTTGATGGTGTTTAAGTGTGAAATTATTCATATTTACAGGAAGAAGTTGAATATGTTTTTCTTTAATCTTTGTTGAGTTAATTACAAAGTTTAAGTTTGCATAATCATTAATTTTGAAGTTGTTAATAATGATTTTTGGAAGTAGTTCATTTAAGTAATCAACTTCATTTTTCTCAAAGCTAAATAAGATATTAAATCCGTTGTCACTAGCAAACTTAATTGCTTTTTGACCAATAGCAATAATGCTATCGTTAGATTTGTTGATAGCTTGAAGCAAGTACTTTTCATGTTTTTGATATGAGTTAGTACTATATTTTTCTTCTTCTGTAATGTAAATTCAAAGTGTTTTTAATCCACCTAAAGTAAGCAAGTCACTTTTTTTATTAAGAGCAAAATCATTGATTGAATATTTATCAGTAATTTGCTCAATTATGAATTTTGAATAGTTAGCTCTATCTAAACAGTAACTAATTTGTTTAGATAGTCTAAGTAAGTTAATTAAAGTAATATTTTTCTTTGATTCAACGATTTTATAAATCTTTTTAAGAGAATTGTATTTTGATTCAATGGTTTTACTGTTCATTGATAATTCCAGGACCTATAAATAATTTATAAACATTGTTTTCTTTTAATAAAAGAACACTCGGTATAAATTCGATAATGTAATTCTCTTCAATTAGTTTATTTATGTATTCATTAAAGTCTGAGTTCAATTGTGAAACAGAGCTTCTAAGTATTGTATCTGATACAGAAACATTTTGTTTTTGTTCAGTTTTAGGAATTTGATCATATAAACTAAATTTTGAATCAATAGTTCAGGTGATAACAAATTTATCTAATAAAAGATTATTTTTTCTGCTAATTCATTTTTGAATACTATCTGTCAAAGGTTTTAAATCTTTTTCAGTTAAGTTGTATTCAATTAAAAATGAATTTCAGAAACTTTCATTTGAAACATAAGTCGGTTTGCTTTTAAATCTTTCAAAGTCAGCAAATAATTTTGATTGATAAACTTTTGCTTTTTCTAAGTATGCTAAAAGCTCTTTATTTTTCATTTTATTTTTCTTAAACATAAATTATTTACCTCTCTTTGTAAAGTGTTTTCTTTTTTCATAAAGCAAAGCAAATATCTTGATAAATCCAGTATATGCTATAGATGAAAGTGCAAATAGAATATAAAGCATAATTGTGACCAGTGCAAGAATTGTTAATATATCTCAATTCTTTGTAAGCACTAATATTGCTCAGTTATCATTACTTAATGTAGCGTGTAAGAAAATGCTAAACACTAATGAAATTGTTAGGAAAACTAACATAGCTAAAAGCATTGAATTTTCTAAATTATTTAATTTATTAGCTTTATTGTATTTAACTAATCCAAAGTTAATTACAAATAAAACAAAGAATAACAAGTTGATAATTAATCTGTTAAAGTAGTTTAATTGAGTGTTTGCAACTAATAAAACAAATAATGAAAGTAATTCCAAAAATACAAATGCTGTTTTGTTTGTTAATAATTGATTTTTGAATTTTGTAAATCTACTTGTAATTACAAGTCCATTTAAGATTGCAACTAATGAAATAAACACAGCAAATAAAGTAACTTTTGTGGTTGTATCTTCACTAATATCGATTGGTTTGTAAGCGTATTTTGCAAGTGTGTAAATTGCAAAGAACATTACAGGTAAGATAAATGCAAGAATTAATTTTGTAAGTGATGCAAATAAACTGTTTCTGTAAACTACACTTGATAAGTTTGAGATGTTTGAGTAAACTTTTAAACTTAGAAGTAAGATAAGTGCAAAAACTAATCCAAAAATAGATAAGTTTTTGTAAACTGCATTTTCACTGAAAATTCTAGTTAGTTTATTAATGTAAACGTTGTTTACAAAAATACCAACAATTCTTTGTGTTTCAATGCTTCCATCTTTTGATTTTGAAACTTGAACGTTATTAACCATTAAAACAAGCATTCATAATCCAATTCCGAGTAAAACGTATTTGATTATAGTATAGCTTGAATCTAAAACTAATTTCTTGATGTCAATTGAAAAATTTCTTGATTTTTGAACTTGTGTGTATACATCAAAAGTTAAATCAATAACTAAAAGTGGTATAAGTAAAAATGAGTTATAAATTAATCATTTTGCAGAAGTATCTTTTGTAGTAGTTATAAAAGTAAAAGTATAAAATCCAAATGTAATAAGTGCATAAGTAATGTATGCAACATATCAGTAGATGTAACTTGAAAACTTCAAGTTATTTTTGTTTATGACAAAATAACTCTTAGTCATAGCGATAATAATCAGCAATGATAATAAAGTTAAGTTGAATAAAACAAAGAAGTTAATACTTGAGTTTATTTTGAAACTTCTATCAAACAGAATTGAATAATCAATTCCTGTTTGAACGCCTTTGTTAATAAAGTAATTGAAAACAATTCCAATTGAGCTTATTAACAAGAACGAAAGTACAAGTGAAATTAATTTAAGAACATTTTCTTTACTTCAGTTTAATTGTAATAAATTGGTTTTACTATTAACTGAATGAGATTTCTGCATCGCCACCTCCACTTGGATCAAAGTTAGCTGATTTAACTACTGCTGTTTTACCAAATTTAGTAAATGCTTGTGAGCGATTTAATCTGTCAGCCATTGTTTGGTTATCTACGTAAATTGTTCTAAATACATTTTTACCTGATTCAATTAATCCGTATAATTCTGGACCTCAGTTATCGTCTAAGTCACGTGCATTACCTTGAATGTATAATGTGTTAACTTCTACAGGACTAACAAAATGTAATTTAGGTCTTTCAGGTCCTTTGATAAGCATTGCAGATCATTGTTGAGCCGCTAACGTGTCAGCGTTAACTGTGAATATATTTGTGTTATTGTAAAGAGTTAAGTTTTTAAATACTCTATTGTGGAAACGCATTCCTTCAAGACTTCTGATGTTTTTGTTTAATGAGAAATCAAGTCAAGTAGGTCAAGAACCATCTCCGAATTCTCCTTGGAAAATTCTTTCATTGTATCTATCTTTGAATGCAATATCAAGACCTTCGTTGATTTCTTCTAATGTATCATCTTTATCAAATCTAAGTCTGTTAAATACAATTGAACCTGGCATATTTGTATTATCTTGCATAGCTGCGAATGTGTAGTCAAATGTAATATTTTTTACACCACGTAATGCAATAGGGTCAATTCCTCAATCTTTACTTAATAAGTCATTTGAACTATAAAGGTCTAATTCTTGGATTCTCTTATCTTTAAGTGCAATAAGTGAAGTTGTATCTTTACCTTCAAAGAATAAAGTTAATTTTTGAATTGATTCAGGAAGTTGTTTTAAAATGTGTCTAAATTCTTGACGTTTGTCTTTAAGACCCATATTTTTGATTACAAGTACATCAATTTGTTTGTTAGCTTTTTTAACTTTATCTAAAAAGCTTAAGAATGAATTGTAACCTTTAGTGTTAGCTGCATCAAGAATTGCCATAACTTTGTTTGTTTTGACTTTTTCTTTTGCAATAGCACTTTCTGGTTTGTATTCATAAATTTCAATCCCTTTATCAGCACCTGCTCCATATCTTGAATATTCAGAAGTTTTATTTCGTTTAGAGAAACCTTCATATTCTAAGTTTCTAATTTGTTTTGAATTTCTGTGATATTGTGATTCATAAGCAAAATATGAATTTTTATGTCTTCTTATATATTCATTACGCACAACATTATCTTCTAAATTAACATGTGCAAAACTACCGAATCCTGTATCACCTCAATGGAAACTTGGAACCATACCTTTGTTAAGGTAATTTTCAAGTTCTCTATTTATAGTTTCAAGTGTTATCTTAAATGCGTATGCTTGTTGAGGATCTTTAAGTAATTTAAAAAGATATGAGAAATCTGCGTTCTCTGGATAATTAATTTGAGGATTGTTATTAGCAATCTTAATGATACTCTTGTTTAAAAGCTCTTTATCAGCTTCTGTTAAATCATTTGGATTTTTATTAAATATGCTGTTAATAACAGAAAGATTTTCTCTAATTTCTCTTTTCATTTCCTCTTTGACTTTTGTAACTTTGTCAATAGGTTTAGGTTTCATTGTTGCAAAATCTAAATCTTTTGCAGCTTCTGGGTTAGCGTAACCTTCGATTGCTTTTGAAGGTTCTGTAGATGGATCTGGCTCAGGTTCAGGTTCTGGTTCTGGAGGAGTCACTATAATTGGTTGTTCAATAATAGGCTCTGTAGGTTGCTCAGGTTCTGGTTCTGTGGTTTTAGGTTGTTCTGTATAAACACTATCTTCTGCTTTATCCGGATCTTCTGGTTCTGGTTCTTTTGGTTGCTCTGGTGTTGGAGCAGGATCTGGCTCAGGTTGTGGATCAGATCCAGGTGTTGGGGTCACAGGTTCTGGATCAGGCGCAGGAGCAGGATCAGTAGGCTCAGGTTCTACCGGATCCGGGTTTGCTGGTTCAGGGTCAGGTACAGGTTCTACTGGATCTGGCTCTGGATTAACAGGTTGTTCTGGTTCAGTAACAGGTTTTGTTGGTTCTGGTTCTACTGGTTTTGGATTTTCAACAGTTGGTTGTTCTGGTTCGATTTTGACTTTAATTTTTAAGTTATTATCTTTGTTTGAAGAATTTCTGTCGCTATATAAAACATCGTTTTCATTGATGACTGTAGCGATTCCACGTGACTGAGTAATAACTCCTAAGTCTTTTGTTTTTGGTTTAGCATTATCACTAATTGTTTTAGCTGCAACAACACCTACAACAGCTAGTGCAGAAACGGCACCAATATTGATTATTATTTTTTTTCTTTTAGCTTTAATCATAATTAATACCTTTCTTTAATTATTTGTTGAATTTATATTCTTCAGGAATTAAATTTGCTCCTTGTTTGAATAAGTAAGTTTGAATGTTTGGATATAACTCTTGTAATGCTTCACGGTATGATGATCTTTGATTTTCTCCTCCACCGTAAATTAAGTCATATTGTTCTAATTTGTATTTACCATAGAAACCATTGTAAGATTCACCTTCAGATCTAAATGCTTGAGTTAAAGCAGTTAATGACACACCTGTTGAATCAGCTGTTGCATAGTTAATTCCAACAATTTCATTATCAATTGTTCTTACTGATGAACCTGACGCACCAGATAAAGGCTGTCAAGCACCTAATGAGTAACCTAATCCATAGTTTAAGTATCTATCTCCTGTGTAAGTTGAAGCAGAATCTCTAATTACACCGAATTTGTAACCTTCATTTTTGCTTGAATTAATTAATGGAGAAACGATTGTAATATCAAATACACCAGGCATATCGATGAAGTTTCTTACGCTTAGTGATTTGTTTCATCCACTTCCGTATTCTTTTGTGAATACTTTTTTATCAACTTGTTGACCTTCTGCAACATAAACAGGTTTATTAGTTCAAATACTTTGACTAAATCCTGAATCAATAATTGCAACTTCAGATCTTTCTAACACCTTACGGTTAAATAAGTGGTCAGTTTTAGCATTTGGGAAGGCTACTGAAATTAAGTTGATTTTTGATTTTGGGATATTTGCAGTTTTATCGTTTGTTAATCTGACATTAGGTATCATTGTTTGTTCATCTTGTTGATATGTAGCCTTTAAACTCTTTGTAGCAAACTTGAATTTTTCATTTTCATTTCAGTTTGCAAAATTACTTGTAGCTAATCTAGCTAATTCAGCAGCTGAACTAACTGATTTTGGTTCACCAAATGTGTTTTGTGGATCTCCATTAATTGAGTTGTATTCATATGTATTATCTGAATTGCTAAAATCAAATTCGAGAACAGCAAAGTCTGCTGCTTCTTCTAATTCTGATAATGGTGAATTTGTATCTACATAATCTCTTGGACTAGTTCTTAAGAAGTCAAGACCGGCGTAAACTAGTTTAACTTGTGATGGTTTGAAACTAAATATATCAACTGTTGGTTGAAGTTCATTAGCTTTTAATCATTGGTCAATTGGAGTTTCATCGTTAAAGTGTAATAATTGGATACCTACAGTTTCACCAATTACACCTTGTTTAAGTCAGTTTTTAGCTTCAGTATATTTTGCTAATCATTTTGGATTTCATTGTTCAACTTGAATTCTCTGCACTTCTGCATATAAAGGTGGTAAGTCATTTTCTTTAACTGCTAGAGCTTGTTTTTCGTATCTATCAGCTTCTGCTTGATTACCTGTATATAAAGCTTCATATTTTTTATCTTCATATGACTTAATTTCATCATCTTTAGCTTTAATTCTTGCACTAACTTCTTCTGTTAATTTGTGGTATTCTGCATCAGCATCTTCAACTACCTTTGTGTATTTATTGTAGTTATCAGCTTCAGTTTGTAAATCATTAATGTGTTTGAATCTTGATTGACTTGACGCATTTGCAGTTGATGCAGCAAATGCTTGAATAACGTGAATATTTGTTGCGATATATCATTTTGTTGGATATCCATTTTCATCAAGTTTGTAATCTAAAATTCACGCAGAACCATTGTACATTCTGTGCTGATCTATTAATGGGTTAGTGTTCATAAGCTTAATAGCATAAGATTGAAGAGCAGTTTTCTTGTACATTTCATTAGCTAAATATCTAGGCAATCCTCTATTTAAAGGAACTGAATCTCAGTAAGCTGCTTTCGTGTCGTCTCTTAATGGGTTTAATGATAAAGTTCCATCAGAGTTTACGACAGAGAAGTTTCTAACAACAGCACTTTCGAATGTAGGTTGACCTTCTGCTTTAGCTTTTCGGTCATATGCCTCAATTTGCTCTGGTGTTAATTTTAAGTTATCTGCTAATTTTGATGAATAATCACCACGATAATCTTTAAGAGCTTTTACATATCCTTGTAAATCAAGAACATTTTTCTCTGACTCTGGAAGTTTTTTATATGCTGCAGGATCTGTTTTGTAAAGTTCAGGCGTACCTGGAATATTTAATCCAACACCTGGATTTGTAGGTCTTGTAGGAATTTCAGGTTCCACAACAACTTTATCACCCTCGCTACCACCATTATCTTTAGGGTTTTGAGGATCGTCTTTTTTAGGATTTGCCGGATTTTCAGGTTTTGGTTTTGTTTGTCCACAAGAAATACCTAAAGATGAAATTGAAACAATTGATCCAAATGTTGCAAGCAACATTAATTTAAGTTTATTTTTTTTCATAATTTACTCCATTTTTGTTTAGCTTCGCTTGAAGTTAAAACTAGTTTTAAATCAAAAAATAAATATATAACCAATATATATATATATATATATATATATTGATGCTAACTTTAATATTATAACACCCTACAAATTAATTTGTCAATAAATTAATTATTTTTATGTAAATTATTCTGGTATTTATAATTTATAACTTAATAATAACATATATATGAAATTCATTTATGAATTTAAGGTGTATTTTTAGGCTAATTTTGACTTGTTTTATTAAAAATAAAATTTATAAAATAACTTATAAAATAACTTGATTTTTAAGTAAAAAATAATTTAAAATAAGAATATGGCTAGACAATATTACAACAAGAGAGATTATGAGATTGATTGAGAAAATAGTGTGATTGTTTTAAAAGATCATATGATTGAGCAACTTAAATCTGATAATAAGTTTTTAAAATACAAGAAAATCGGTGGAAGCACCGTTTCTGAGATTTTAATTAAGGATGCATTCAAAAATGAATTTAATGCATTTTGTCACATTGCACACTTAAAATTACCTGTGTTATCACAAAAATACATTAATGCAGGGACTATTTTAGAACCTAAAATATTTGATTTCTTAAGAAAGATGCACCCTAATGTAGTGATTGAAAACTTTGTTGCTGCTGATTATGAATATAACTATTTCAAAGACAAGGATGATGTTATTATGGGAGTTCCTGATGGATACATCCCTTCCACAAATATGATTCTTGAAATCAAAACAGCACAAGATAAGAAATATGAACTTTGAGGCGACAAAGATGTTGATCCTTCGTATAGAAAACAAGCACAACTTTATTCGTATTTAAAGGGAGCTAATCATTACTCAATTATCGCTTTATTCTTAAGAGATGACCTGGGAGATTATTTAAACCCTGAAAATGTGGATATTAACCAAAGAAGAATGAAGTCTTACACTTTCCCTGTTAATAGAGCAGATGTTGAAGATGATATTAAAAAAGTTAAACAATGATACTATCATTACACAAATACAAACAAATCCCCTAAATTTGACCCTTTAATCAACAAAGATCAACTTGAATACTTACAATGTGAATCATTTGAAGAATGAGAGAAACTTTTAAATAAATGAAAACAAGAAGGTAAAGCTGATTTCAATGTAAAAGCTTAGTGAAATTTATTAACCAGCAATGGTTAATATTTTTTTGTTCATTTGTGCTAGGTGTTTTAGTATTTGTGACTAAAAGAAAAACAAAAAAACTTACACCGTTTAAAATGTAAGTTTAATGTTTATTAATTTCTATTTTCTTCTAAAAATTCTCTTGAATAAGAACCCTAAACCTGTAGCAATTCCTACAATTGGTGGAACTATAACTCCATAAATTCAACCAGGAGCACCTTGTTTTTTACCTTCTTCAACTTTTGTAGGTTCTTCAGGTTTATTATCAACAGGTTTTAATGATTCATTTAATTTTTGAGCTTTTTCTAATACTTCTTTAACTTTTTGAACAGTTACTTGTCCATTAGCTTCAGAAATAAATTGTTGTTTTTGCTCTTTTGATAAGTTGTTTAACTTATTAATTTTTGCATTTACATCTGTTTTAGATGCAGCTAAATTAGAATCACCATTTAATGATTTTTTAGCTTCAACGACAGGATTAACTTTTTCATTTAAGTCTTGCACACTGTTGTTAAAGTCTAATTTATTACTTAATTCAGTTGATTTTGCTAATGCATTATCTAATGCTGATTTTTTAGGTGCATCAGCTTCGGTATAGTTAGGTGTAGATTTAACTTTTTGTACCTCATTAAACACCTCTAACGCATTATTAACATCTACTGCATTTGTCAGAATGTTTTCAATAGTATCAACTGATGCTTGTGAATTTACTAATTCTTTAGCTTTTGTTTTTTGTTCATCTGTCAAGTTAGTTAAGTTATCTATACCATAATTAGCTTTAGCTTTTGCTTCTGATAATTTTACATCACCATCTAGATTATCAAGAGCATCTCTTAATGCATCTAATTTCTCATTAAGACTTTCAACTGATGTATTAAATTCATCTTTAGTTTTAAGTTCATGTAATGCATCAAGTGCATTTGTGAATGCAACTTGTTTTTCCTGTGAAGCTTGTGTATATTGAGTTTTATTTTTTACATCTTCAACATTCTTAACAACATCAAGTGCACTGTTAATTCCTTTGACATTATTTTTAATATCTTTAATCTTAGAAACTTCATTTAAGCTGTTTACTGCGTTTCTAGCAGCCTCTTTTTGAGTATCTGATAAGTTTGAAGCAACTTCGATAGCAGCAAGCGCTTCTTCTTTAGCTGTTTTTAATCTATCAGCACCATCAAGAGCATCGTGAGTTGATTTTAATGTATCTAACTTGTTATCTAAGTTAGGATATAGCTCATCAAGGTCAAGTGTTGTTGTTAAGTCGTTTAAAGTAGTAACTGCATCATCAAATGCACCTTGGTTTGAAGCTTGAGTGTATTTGATTTCTGACTCGACTTCTCTAGCAGATTCGACTTTAGAAATCGCTGCATCAATGCTTGATGCATTTGAAACTACTTTATCAATTCTTGCTTTATCTGATTTTTCGTTCACTAACGCGATAGCTTTTTCTTTTTGAGTTTCTGATAATTTAGGTAATGAGTTAATTTTAGCTATAGCATCTTCTTTTTGAGATTCAAGTAATTTTTCTTCAACTTCATCAATTGATGTTTTAGCTTCAACTTCATTTTTAGCAGCGTCTTTTTGAACTGATGTTAAGTTTTCAAGTGCGTCAATAGCTTCTTTAGCTTTTGTTGTTGCATCAGTTAATCTATCTTTACCATTTAATAAACCTTTAGTTTCAGATACAGCTTGTAATTTAGTATCTAATTTGTCAAATGGAGTTTCGAAGTCTGTGTAGCTTGATAATCCAACTAATGCAGTTACAGCATTATCAAAGTTTGTTTTAACATCATCTGACGCTTGTTTGTATTGAACTTCCTCTTTTATCGCGACTTCATAATTAAGTGTTCTAATACCACTATTAACTTTTTCTGCAGTACCAACAATTGCATCAATTTCATCTTTAGATGTTTTTGAATTAATTAGAGTTTTAGCAGCTGGTTTTTGCACATCATCAGATAAGTTTGATAATGAGCTGATTTTATTTGATGCATCTTGTTTTTGAGCATCTAATAATTTATCAGCAACTTTAGCAATAGTTGTTTGTTTTTCAACTTCAGTTTTTGCATCTCTTTTCTCATCATCTGATAAGTTAGGTAATTCATCAATAGCAGATTTAGCAGCAGCTATTGCAGCATCTAAGTTTTGTTGACCATCAAGTGAGTTGATTGCATTATTAAGAGATTCCGTTTTTTCTGTAATGTCAGCAATAGGACTTGTTGTAAAGTCCGTTACTGTTTCTACACCTGGTAAGTTGTCAAACGCTGTTTGAGCAGCTTGTTTTTTATCTGAATCAGCTTCTGTGAATTGTGATTTAGATTTAACATCATTAAATCTTTGAACTTGTTCGATAACAGCATCAACATTTGTTGCGTTTGTAACAATGTTTTTTGCTCCTTGAACTGTCATGGCAGCATCAATTTGATTATTTGCTTCTCTAATTTGATCAGGACTTAAGTTTATTAATTCAGCTAATTTAACTTTAGTTTCTGCTTTGGCAACATCTAATCTATCTTGACCATCAAGATCTCTAACAGCATTATTAAGTGCATTTGTGTCTTCTACAATATTTGCAATTGGTTGACTAAAGTCAGTTGTCCCTTTGATTGTATCGATTTTTGCTTTTGCAGCATCAAATTTTGCTTTTTTATCTATAGGTGTTGTTGATGCTTCTGTGTAGTTTGGTTTTAACTCTTCTGCATTTGCATTTTCAAGAGTTTGTAAAGCATTGTTAAGTTCTTTAGCACGTTCAACAATAGCGTTAACTTTTTCAATTGTGTCACTATCTTCTGAATCAATTAAATTGTTAGCAGCTTCTTTTTGTGAATCATTTGATAACTTATTTAATGCTTCAATAGCTTCTTTAGCTTCTCTTTTAGCATCAGCTAATTTTGTGTCACCATCAAGTGCATCAATAGCATTTTTAAGTGTTTCTTTCTTAGCAACGATATCTTCAGCATATGGACTTGTGAAGTTTTCATATGTTTTTGTATCTTCTAATGGTGTAAGTGCATTATTTGCAGCTTGTTGTAAGCTTTCTTCTGCTTGTGTATATTTAGGCTTTGAATCTTCTTTAAGTTTGTTTAATGCATCAACTTGTTCAATTACAGGATCAACATTTGTAACGTTAACAATAATGTCTTCAACACCTGGAACTGTTGTAGCAGAATCAATTAATCTTTCAGCAGCAGTAACTTGGTTAGCACTTAAGTGTGTTAAAGTAGGTAATTTAGCTTTAGCATCTGATTTAGCTGCATCTAAATTTGTTCTTCCATCTAAATGTTTAATAGCATTTTTAAGAGTATTAATTTTATTGTCAATATTTTCGATAGCAACAGTGTTGAAATCTAAAACATCTTTAGCACCTTTAAGCGAATCAACTGTATTGGTTAAATCGTTTAATTTTTCTTTACTTGCTTCTCTAAACTCAATTGTGTCTTCAGCTTTTTTAGCTAATTTTAATAATTCAATAGCTTTATCAATATTTGTTACATTTGTAATAACAGTTTCGACTTGTTTTGATGTCACTGCTTGATCAATTTGATTGAAAACATTAGTGAATTGATCATCTGATATATGGATTAAATCACCTAATTTTTGTTTCGCTAATTCTTTAGCATCATCTAAGTTTTTTACTCCATCAAGTGCTCTATCAGCATTTGATAATCTATTACCAATAGAATCTAAATTAACATAATCTTTTGTAAAGTCAATTGCATTTTCATAAACTTCAGCAGCTTTTTTAGCTTTATTAAATTCATTTTGAGCACCTTCTGATGCAGATGAATATCTGATTGTCCTAATTGATTTATTTGCGACTTTTAAGGCTCCTAAAACAAAATCAATATCTTCAGCATTATCTGCAATTTTTTGTACCATATCTGGTTCTGTAGCTAATTCAACTTGCTCTTTAGCTTTTAATTTTTGTTCTGTAGCCAAATTCTCTAAATCATCAATCGATGTTATTGCTCGTTTTTTTCTTTCAATGAGCTTGCTGTCACCATTTAATTGTGTTTCTGCATCTGATAATGTACTTAGTTTGTTATCTAAATAAGGATCAACATCATTAAAGTTATCTACTGTTCTTAAGTTTTCTAATGCGTTAATAGCATTATCAAATGCTCTTTGTCTATCTATATCAGAAAGTTTGTAATTTGGTGTTTCTTTAACTTCGATTGCTTTATCTAATTTATCAATTGAATCATTAATTTTAGTGACATAGTCTTTTAATAAGTTAACATCTGCAACTGTAGTTTTAGCATCAATTTGATTTTTAGCTACTTGCTTTTGTGTGTTTGATAATTTTTCTAATCTATCATTTTGTTCTTTAACAGATGTTTTTGCATCTAATAATTCTTTATTTGCTACTCCATCCAATCTAGCTTCTTCTGATGATAAGAAACTTGATAATGAGTTTAAGTTAGCAATTGGATTTGTAAAATCATTTACATTGATTGCATTAACTATTTCATCATATGCACTGTTGTAAGAATTTCTAATCTCTTCAGTTGCATAACTGTAGTTAATTGATTGTTTAACTTCATTTGCGTGATTGATTGATTGCTTCAATGATGGGATTGCATTATTTAATTCAGAAGCATTTGAAACAACTGCTCTAGCATTTTGATAATTAAATGCATCTTTATTAATCTCATTAGTCAATAAACTTCTTTGTGCGTTTGATAAGTTAGTTAATGAAGCGACCTTATTTGTTAAATCTTGTTTTTGAGCTTTAACAAATTTAGATCTTACATCTGCTGATGAATTTTGATTTTGAACTTCAGAAATTAAACTATTTTTCTCTTGATCATTTAAGTTTTGTAAACTCTTAATTTGAGTGATCGTTTGTGTCTTGAGATCATTTAAGTTTTTTACTCCATCAAGTGAAGCAATAGCATCGTTCATATTTGATACTAAAGTATCAATATTTGAAAGTTTATTAGTAAAACTTGTATATGCAGCAAGTGCTTTTACAAAGTTATTTAATGATTTAGTAAGTGCATCTTGTTTAGATGATGTCGCCTCTTTATAAGCAATAGTTTCTTTTGCATTTTTTGCTTGCTTAGTAACTGCTACTGCTGTGTTTAATGCAGAAGCATTTTCTTTTAATGTATTTACACTTGCAATAGTTTTTGCATTATCAATTTCTTGTTTAGCTTTTTTAGCTAAATATGCAAGTAAGTTACTCATATTTTCTATTTCAGATTTAGCTGTATTCTTAGCTAAAACTAATTTAGAAGCACCATTTAGATTTCTTTGTGCACTTATTAATGCTTCAGAATTTTCACTTAAGTTATTTGGTAAGTTTTCAAAATCCGAATAAGTTTTAACACTTGATAATGTATCTAAAGCAGTATTGAATTTAGTTTGTAAATCACCATCTGCTTCAATGTAGTTTTGTGTTTGTTTTTCAGAAGTTATATTATTGACTAAGTTAATAGCTTCATTTACTTTAGAAACATTGTTTTGGATTCTATCAACTGACTCAAGTGTTGTGCAATTTTCAACTAGTTTAGTAGCTTTTGTTTTTTGTTCTTTTGATAAGCCTGAATTTGCAATTGCTGCATTGGCAGCATTTTTAGCTTTTGTTAATCTAGCAATTCCATCAAGGGCATTTGTTTTTGTAACTAAGTTATCTGTTAATTCTTTAAGTCCAGAAATTGACTCTGAAAAATCAATATTTCTATCAAATCCTGTTAGAGCATCTTTAGCTTTAATAAATTCGTCTTGAAGACTTGGTGTAGCTTGTAAATAATCAACTTGTTTTATTTTATTTACAGCAGTTTGTAATGCAGCGTATGCCGTTTCAGCTTGAAGAGTATTCTCTAAAATCTTATTAACTTCAGCTATTTCTTGACATCGATCGATAAGACCAATAGCATTTTGTTGTTGATCTTCAGGTAAGTATTCTGAATTATGAATTCTTTCAATTGCATCTGATTTAGCTACGCCTAAATTATGTAAACCATTTAAGTCATTTTTAGCTTTTTCTAATTTACCTAATAAAACTGCATAACTTGCTGATGGATTTGTAAATTCTTCTGAAGATAAAGTGTTTTCAACTTCATCCAATACATTTGTAAATGTATCTTTAAATTCTTTATCAGCTTCTGTAAAATCAGGTTTGTGTTTAAATTGTTTAGCTTCATTAAATTTGTGAATAAGTTGGTTTAAATCCTGAGCATTCTTCATAATTCTGTCAATTTCATCATTGTCTGAAGATGCACGCATTTGATCTTTAGCAGCTGTCTTTTGTTCATCTGATAAGTATTTTAAATTATCAATTGTATTATCTCTTAATTCGGGAACTAAATTGATTTCATAAGTTGTATCAACTCAGAAGTCTCTTGTGTAAGGGACTTCTGACATATTTTGCATTTTGTATGTGAAGTGCTTACGTAGTGGGTGATTAGGTATCTGAGGTTTTTCATATGATTGATTTTCAACATTGACCGTAAATGTTCTTCTATCTACTTCTCTTCCTGTATTATCTTTAAATACATAAGTTACAGTATGGTCTATTGGAGTAATTGGAATTTGGTAATTAATATTTGTATTGTGGTTAGCATCTCTATTTAATGGGAATTTTGAAGCTATTTCTTGTGCGCTATCAACTAAACGATAGTGCTCTGGAACCATATTCTTAATTCTTTTGTAGAAACGTTCAGTGTTTTGTTCCATTATTCTTTTTGGACCTCATACATTTGAAGGTGTTCTATCTGAGAATAATTGAACGTTATATCAGAATTTTGAAACTATTAATTGGTCTAGAATAGGTTGTGCCGCAATACCTTTAAATAAACTTCTATCACCTGAAGTAAAGTATTTTGATACATATTCATCTTTAAAGAAGTTAGTGTCAGAGTGAGAACCTTCTCCAACATAAATTGTGCTTGGGAAGTGGCCTGGAAAACTTTTTAATAGATCATTATTTGTTCCGTAATGTTGTGCTCAACCTTCTTTAATTAATCTGTCACTGATAGCTCCATAATAAGCACTTGAAATTTTTGGAGAATTAAAACCATATGCTTTAACAAAATTGTCAATACTTCTATTTTCTTCATTTCCTTTTGATCAAATAAGTGCATACTCTGAAAGATGACCTCCTAATGAGTGACCTGTAGAATAAATTTCTGAAACAGGTTTTTGACTTATTGTTGCTAGAGAAATTCACACATTCTCAGCTTGACCTGGTTTTTTTCTTCATATTGATAAATCTAAATCATCATCGAGATCTTTTGCACCATTAGTACCTGCAATAGCTAAAACACTAATAGTGTCATTTTCTAAGAATGGAAAATCAGATTGGTTAATTAATCAAGACGCTTGGTATCCATTACTTTCATCTCAAGACTCAAACCTTTTTCAATAACGGGCCATATTTTTATGAACTGTTTCAAAAATTTTGTCGTGCTCATCTCGCTTATTTTCTGGAACTTCGCCTAAAAAATATGCTTTATTTTCTTCTCATAAATCACGATTTGTATCATCAAACTCAATATCTAAGAAAGCTTTACTACGGTAAGATAAGTTACTGAAAATTAAAGCATCACGAGGTGAAAAATCTCATTTAAGTTTATGAGCATCATTATTATCAGTAATTCCATCTCCATCTGTATCTTTTAAGAATGGGTGCGAATTGTATCCAAAATAAGTCTTACCGTCTTTTACAAATGTGTAGACCTCATCTTTATTTAAAATACCATCACCATCTTCATCACCATTAGGATTTAAAACCGGACGATCCAACATAAGTGAATCATAATAACCATCTAACATTGTTATTTCAGCATTTTTAATTTTTCTCGCTGTTTCCTCTGTTAATTTAACACGTTCTGTCCTTTCAGGGGCTTGTAAATTAGTTGCAATACCTGTTGAAATTGCAATCGATGGAATAATGATTAAAAGTGCTGATTTTAAACCAATAATTAACTTTTTATTTTTGCTCATAAACCACCTCTTCTTAATAAATAAATTGATGCTTAAATAAGACAAAACTTCTTTTTGTCTTTATAAATGTAATTATAGTTTAATTATTTACTTTTGGATTATATAATTACAAATTAATCTGCATAATACCTTAATTTTTCACAAATGTGAAAAATATATTTTTGTTATATCTGAAATTAATTAGTAATAGAATGAAGTTAAGTAAATAATATTTTAAAGCTATTTGCTTAGAAGAGAATAAGATACACAACATCAAAAATTCTCAATCGAAAATGTTCCATTATATGAAATTAGTTTTCTTATTTTATAATTGGCATCATCTTAGTTGTAACAGTTAATTTAATTGATTCAACATTGGACAACTCAGTTAGAACACTTGTCGCAAGATTTGTTATGTGCTACACGCTTACTATTGGTTATAGTATTATATTGATCGTTTTGTTAGTTTGATTTTTGAATTTTTCTTGGATTTCTTTGACATTGTTCATCCTGTCAATTAATCTATTTTCTGTAAATTTATCTTTTCTAGATAATCCAGTTAAATCATTAATTTTGAAAACTAAAATTTAAATAAAACTAAACTTAAGAAACAAAGACATATATAACCTTTGACGTGTCTATAGGTTGATAAATACATCAGTCTAATTGCTAATAAACTTTTTAAACTTCTAAAAGAAAAAAAGAGTTAAATTATTTTTTAACTCTTTTTTTCATTAATTTAACAATAAAGAAAGTTGCTATACCAAAAGTTATAATTCCAGTTGTAACACCTAAAATACTTCATAAAATAACATGTGTTTTATTGGTTTTAGATTTTTCAGATTCTATTGAAACATCTTCTAATTCTTTTTTATTATCAGAATTATTCTTTTCTATAGTTGAACTTTCATTAGTAGTTGGATTTGAATTAGCTTGATCACTTGTTGGATTTTCATTTATTGCATCTTTATTTTCAGTTGCAGAATCTTCTGTTACAGGTTTGTTATTATCTTGAGATGCTGAATCTGTTCCTGTTTCAGAGCTTGAATTAGTTACATCTTCTGATGAACTTTCATCAGTTATATTTTTATTTTTAGTAGTATCTTCAGATACTGGCGAACTATTGTCTTCAACATTAGATACATCAGATTCTTTTGAAATCGGATTATTTTCTTCTGAACTTGAACCTGTTTCAGATTCATCAGTTTTTGGAGAACTTGTTTCTTCTTCTCTTGAAATCTCACTATCTGATGACTCTTCTATATTAGTTCCTGTATCTGTTTCTACTTCACCTTCAGAGCTTTCTAATTCACTTTCACCGTCATTGCTTCTAGGTGGATTATTTTCCGTATCTGATTCACTAGGATTATTATTTGTATTAGTTTTAGAAATGTCATCTAATTCTTTATTTTCTTCACCAACTGCTGTGCCTTTATTTAATTCATTAATTGGCACTTCAAGAGTATGAGCCTTAATTCCAAATACAACAAAACTTTTTTTGCTATTTACTCATTGATTATTATATTTATAAAAACTCAAAATATCTCTAGTTTCATAGCTTGCCACCAAATCTACGTTTTTTTCACCTTTATTAGTTACATCAACAATGATTGAAAAATATTGATCTTTCTTTAAAATAATTTCTTCATTTAAATCAATTGTATAAAATCCTTTATCACCAGAATTTGGAATTTGTACTTCTTGAGTTAATTTTAGTTCACCATCTTCAGGATTAGACATTGAAGAATTTTTAACATAAATTTTGATTTCAGCAGTAATGTTTGAACCTTTAAGCGCAAAATTAATTGACTTTAATTTTTCTACAATTTCATCATTTGCTTTTTTAACTGGGAAAATATTTGCCATTGTTCTTTCATTAGTGTCAATGGTTGCGAATAAAGAAAATGAATTTTTTGTATCATAATAGTAAGTATTTTGATATGCATTATTATTTTCTACTTCAACTGCCATTACTTCATGAATTAAATCTAATGAATCGTATGAAAGCATAAAGTAGCCCTGAGCATGCATGTTTTTAGTTCCTCAACTATTTTTAATAATAAAACCACCTTTTTGTTTCGGTGTTTCAGGTCCAAAATTAGATGCATAATAATCATCGTCTCAACCTACAATAACTGAAGCATGATTTCTGATATGTCTTTCTTCAGGTGATTTAGTTATAATAATTGAATTTGGTTCGTTGTATCAAACGGTGTCAGGATGAAAATTCATTTCATTAAAAGCATAAGCAACTCCCACAGAACCGTATTTGGCAATCGCTAATTTAATATCATCAACAGTATGATTAATTTTTACAGCTTTTTTAATTTTGGCAATTGTAGGGTTATCAAAATTAGGAAACTCAGTTTGATTAGTTTGAGCAATTGGGGATGTATTTCTCATCAAACCATTAAATGCGTGAGATAAATAATTTCCTGTACCTAAAATTCCTTTTCATTCTTTAGCATCGGGATTTAAATTTAACTTATCTGCATTATGATTTCAACTATTACTTATGTAATCAATTGCGTGTTCATCAATATCTAAAGAATTTTTAGTGTAATTTCCTATATTATTTTTTAAAATATTGGTTTCTAAAATTGAAGCAATTGTATATGCTCAACAAAGGCCTTCATGACCTTGATTCTTAACGTCAGTAACTAAATTGTGTTTTCTTGCATCAAAAAAAGGCATTCTTGCAATTTCTTCTGCGCTTTTAGTTTGAAAAAGTTCTAATTTTGGTGCGTCAGAATCAGCTGATGTGGCTGTGCTTATCACACTAAAAGGTATCAATAAACTTGGACTAACTAATAAACTAGTTAATATTTTTTTATTTTTTAATCTCATATATTAATTTTAAATAAAAATTAATATTTTTGTAAAGTATTTTAATGAAAGTCAAATTGTTGAAACAAATATCGCTTATTTTATAAGCTTTTAATTGTTAATTTAAGATATTTAAAAAAATATTTTTCTAATTTTTTAGTTATATGTATAAGTCATAAAAAATTCTAATTTTTATAAAAAACTCTTTAAAAATCAACTTTTTAAGAATTTAATAAACTAAAGAATATAAAAACCAGAGATTATTATTTTTAATTATCTCTGGTTATACCATGTTTCCCACTTTGTAGCATAAATTGGAAAAGAATACAAAGCTTTCCTATTTGTTCCGTTTCTAATTTTTAAATATATTTAATCACACATAATTTAAGTGCATTGAATAAACTTTGATGTGCTTTTTTGTAATAAAAAAGTAGCATAAGCTACTTAATTTTGACTTTTAAACTTACTACACAGCGTTTTTCATTTGCTCTGCTTTAGGTAAGATAGCATAATATGAATATTTGTGTGCTGGATCTTGGAACAGTTTAACTGTTGAATCTTCCTTTGTACCCTCTAATTCAATTAAGTACTCTTCATAAATGTTACCTGTGATAATTAATTTATCAATGATTAACATTAATTTACTAATTGAATATCTAGTAGGTGCATAAGCTGTATCGTGGTTGAAAAATTCATAAACTTTCTTACCATCTGATTTAACAATTAATCTAAAGAAAGTGTCTAGAACCTTTTGTCTAAGTTTAATCATTTTTTGATATGTTTGAAAATCACTTACAGAAAATTCAATATTATTAGGTAATTCCGGTGCATCAGCTTTGTAGTTTTTAATTGGATATGTTCTTTTTCCATCAACTACTGGTCCTAATGTATGAACTTCATATGTGTTTTCTTCAAATTGTTTAGTTGAATCAACTATTGTGTAAGCAACTTCTTGACTTTCAGGAAGTGTGAATCATTTACCGAATCTTGTAGCTGCATCTGTATACATAGCTGGTTTAGGATCTTTTTGAACTTCTTGACCAGCTAATGCATTTTTAGTATCATTGTAAGCCGCTTTAAGTGTCTCAACATCAAAGTTTAATACAGTTCCATTATTTGAAAAATCTAAGTAATTTACAACATTATTAACATTATTGTAAGCAGTATCGAATGCATCTTTTCTAGCTTGCTGGTCATCATTTGCATATTTGTAGCTAGCTTTAACATCTGAATAATCTGCGACAGCTTCTTTTAAACTTGGAACTAATTCATTTAAGTAATTAGCATTTGTTTGAATGTTTTTAAGTTGTTCTTGGTTTTCTGATGTTTGGATTAATTCTTTAATCTTAGTTCTTTGCTCCTCTGTTAAGTTTGAATATGATGATTCAACTTGAGAAATAGCAATTGCTTTGCTTTGCTCGAATGTAATTTCAGGATTTGTATTTGTTTTATTATCTCCTGGGTTCGGTTGTGGGTTGTTTGTATTATTGCAAGAAAGAGCAACGATTGGTAATGACATTGAAACTAATGAAAAACTACCAAATAAAATTCTTTTATTAATTTTTTTCATATAGCCTCCTTTCTATTTTGTTTATTAGGTTATTTGAATTTAAATTAATATTTATTATTTTTTCAATCTTGAACTTCTTTAGGTGTAGCTAACACAAAGTGATTATCATTGATTTTTATTCATTCAGGTTGATAATCTTCTGTGTAATTATGCATTGCAGGATTATATTCATATCCTAGCAAGCTACCTTTATCAGAATCGATTGATGGAACTGACTCAAGTAATGATTTTGTGTATGGATGAAGTGAGTGTTTCATAATTTCTTCAGTTGTACCAACTTCAAGTAATCTACCTTTATTCATAACAGCAATTCTGTCTGAAATATATTCAACCATACGTAAGTCGTGGGCAATGAACACAATTGTAAGATTATATTTTTCTTTAAGTTCATTAAAGATGTTTACAACTTGTGCTTGGATAGAAACGTCAAGCGCTGAAATTGGTTCGTCAGCAATAAGTAATGTAGGTCTAAGCACAACAGCTCTTGAAATCCCGATACGTTGTTGTTGTCCTCCTGAGAATTCAAGTGGATAACGTTTTAAAACTGATTCATCAAGTCCTACACTCTTAAGAATGTCTTTAACTAAAATTGTTTTACATTCATTTTCAGTTAATTTATTTAATTCATCACGTTTTGCTTTGTATTCAGCTAATTTAGCTGCAACTTCTGATAAACCTCAAGTTTGATTAATCGTTTTTTCAAAGTCAACATATAAAGCATCATATGCAACATTCTCATTGATTGAAATTTTGTGATCTAATTCATCTTTGAACTTTCCAAATAAAGAACGATATTCTTTTTTATCAATCATTGAGTATAAATGTTTAACAACCTCTTGGTCGTAGTTAAATAAGTAAATTTCTTTAGAGTTCTTTGTATTTGTTAAACCTTCAGAAACAACTGTTTCAATATTAACGTGTGGATTAAGTGAGTTAGCTGGATCTTGGAAAATCATTTGCACTTTATTAACCATAAAGTTAACGATTTCTTTATATTCTTTAAGTGATTTACCAAACTTAAATCCTCTAACCATTTTCTTAGGTAATAATTTATCAAGGATTTTGATTTGTCCAAAGCTGTGTGGTGTAAGTCCGATAATTGCACGTCCAATTGTACTTTTACCTGAACCAGATTCACCAACAATACCTAAAACTTCACCTTTGTAAATGTTTAAGTTAAAGTCTACTACAGCTCTAAATGCTTTTGAACGAGAACCATATGTAACATCCACGTTTCTTAATGTTGCTAAAACTTCCTTACCTTGAGGAACTTTTAACATTTCATCTACACCTTTAATGTTATATCTTATGAATTCTTTTTTTCAGAAAAGGAATTTTTTTTGTGTTTCTATGTAATAGTCTTTTTTCATAACTTATTTTTTAGAACTTGCTAAAAACTCCTTTCATAATTTTGCAATGTGTGCAGGTGGTGTATATTTAGGTGCTCTTTTATCTAAAAGCGCTGATTTAACTCTATGTGTTTCTGAAACATAGTAAAAGTTAGGTTCAACTTCAAAATCTCTACCAAGTGCATAATCATTTCTAACTGCAAAAGCATCTCCAACAATATTATTTAAGTTAGATGGAACTGAACCTCTAATTGTTGAAAGTCTTTTACCATTATTAACATCAGGCATACTTAAGATTAAACCTCAAGTATATGGGTGTTGTGGATATTTTAAGATTTCTCTTGTAGTTCCTTCTTCAATAATTTGACCTGCATACATAATTGAAATGTAGTCAGCTATCGAAGCAACAACTCCAAGGTCGTGAGTAATAAACACGATTGATAATTTAAGTTTTTCTTGTAATTCTTTAACAACTTCAAGAACTAAAGCTTGAACTGTTGGGTCAAGCGCTGTTGTAGGCTCGTCCATTACTAAAATTTTTGGTTCAAGCGCAACAATAGCAGCTATAACAACACGTTGAATCATACCTCCTGACATTTCGTGTGGGTATAATTTCATAACAGCTTCAGGGTCATTAATTTTTGTTAATTTAAGGAATTCTACAGCACGTTCGTATGCTTCTTTTTTGTTTTTAACAACTTTGTTAACAAGCATACCTTCCATAATTTGTGCTCCAACTTTCATAGTTGGGTTTAATGTAGACATAGGGTTTTGGAAGACAGCTGAAACAACTCTTCCTCTATAGTGTGAACGTTCTCAATCACGCATTGAGAACTTCTCAACGTGATTATTGTAAAGTTTAATTTCACCACTATCAATTACAGCATTATCTCCTGTAAGTCCATAAAGAAGAGATGTAATAACTGATTTACCTGAACCAGATTCACCGATAATTGCATGAACTTTTCCTTCATAAATTTGAATAGATGGTCCACGGAGAACTTTGTTCTTTTGACCTGGTACAGATGGGTTTAAGAATGATAAGTGAATGTCTTTAATTTCTGCAGCAATTTTAAGTTTTGTTCCATCTGAAAATTCTTTGTACTCAACATTTTCCATAAATGTTTCTCAATCAAACATATTTTTTCTGTTTCCTAATCCAATACCAGAAAAAGCGTTTGTGATTGCAACATTTATTTTTCTTTTAAAGTGTTCTCATTTAGACTTGAATGATTGTTTTTCTGATTGATTAGATAAGTTATTATCTTTTTTCATAAAACTCTCCTATCTTTGTCTTCTTAATGCATCTTGAACTGATGCACCAATTAATTGAACACTTGTTGTAATTAAGATTAAGAATGTTGAAGGAACAAATACGTATCTTAAGTAGTCAGGGAATAATTTTTGACCTTCAGAAATTAAGTTTCCTAATGTAGGAACATCATCGATAGCAAGACCGATGAATGCAAGTGATGTTTCTGATAAAACAACACCAGGAATTGTGAATACTAATTGAGTAATTAAAATAGGTAATATAACAGGTACATAGTTTTTAAGAATTTTTCAAGTTGGTGTACCTAAGACTTTTGATGCAGATACTCATTCAAAGTATTTAGCACGCTTAACTTGAGCTCTAATTTGGTTAGCCATACCTGTTCAAGATGTAAGTGAAAGTGAGAATACAACAACTCAGAAACTAGGTTTGATAATAATAGTCATTAAAATAAGGATGATAATTGTAGGAACAATTGAAATAACTTTGATGATGAAAGTCATAATTTTGTCAAAGAATTCAAATTGACCCATCATAATTCCAATTGTAAGTCCAATAGCAACCTCAATTGCTGTTACAACAAACGCAAGTGCAATTGAATACCTAAGTCCTCATCATAATCTAGCTCAAAAATCTCTTCCTAAGTGATCTGTTCCAAGAATGTGAAATACACCCTTGCTATCTACTGTATTGAAAATAAGTTTTGAATCATCAACACTTGTAACGTTTGGATCTTGTGTTGTAAATGGAATAATAATCGCTAATAAGATTAATGAAACTAATGTAACAAAACCAAAAACTCCAGCAAAACTTCTTGAGAATCTGTTAATAAATTCTTTGAAAACTCTTGGTTGAGCTTGCATATGCATATCAGTTTGGAAGTCTACAATTTTTCCGACAATTTTTCAAGACTGATACACAAATGGTTGTGTAATTGGGTTTGGTGCTGTTGCTAATTCTTCTTTAGACATTGAAGCAGTTGCTTCACGTTCTTTAATTTTGCTTGCTGTTTTTTCGAAGAATTTTTTGACTGATGAATTAAATTTGTGTAAATGTTCTTTAAATTTCATTAAGCACCTCTCCTTCTAATTCTTGGGTCAATTGCTTCATAAAGAATATCTCTGAATGCATATGATAGAACTGTAAGAAGTGAGAACATAACAATTAAAAATAAGATAACATTGTAGTCTTTTGAAGTAATAGCATTAAGCAACATACCTCCTGAACCAGGAATTAAGAAAATTTGTTCAATGAAGATACTTCCGATGAATGATCCAAAAATAACAGCTGGGAAGAATGTAGCAATTGGGAATAGCGCAGGTTTAAGTGCATGTCTTCAAACGAATCTGTTTCTTGACACACCTTTTAAGTAAGCAAACTTAGCGTGAACTGAGTTAAGCTCTCTGTTAAGCTCTGTTCTAATGTATTTAATATAAACAATGATGCTTCCTAATGAAAGTGCTAGACCAGGAAGTATATAGGTTGCAAAATTATACTGGTCAAATACATAAGGTATTCCGACAACACGTCCGATAAAGACAAGAAGTAAAGCGAAAATAATAGAAGGAACAGATGAGAAAATTGAAACAATAACAGTTGAAATGTTATCTACAAGTCCTCCTGGATTTTTACCAACTCAAATACCAAGTGAAATACCGATTGTAACTGTTAAGAATACTGAGAAAATTCCAACTAAGAATGATTTGTAAAATCTATCTCAAATAAATTCAGTAATAGGACGTTCAGGGAAAAGTGAATAAGAAATACCAAAGTCGCCGTGGAATAGACCATTTAAGTACTTAAAGTATCTTGTAAGTAAAGGTTGATCCAATCCATATTTTGCTTCAATAATTTTTCTTGCAGTTTCATCCTTACCTTGTGTAAGTGGGTTTTCACCTGGAACTGAGTTAATTAAGAAGAATGTAATTGATATAACAATAAATCCGATAACAATAAATTCAGCAATAATTTTTAAGAATTTTCAAGATGTTTTTAAGAATGGTGAATCAATTGAAAGAAGTTTATCTTTAAGCTTTAATTCAACATTTCTTTTACTTCTGAAGATAACTTTGTTATCGTTCAGTTCATAAGTTTTATTATCTACTTGTACTTTTTTCATTAGTTCCCTTCTTTAGTTCTTGGTAATTTTGCCATTGGTGGTCTTGTCATATCGTATGCATATTGAAGTGAGAATCTGAATAAACTATCAACCCCTCCAACTTTTGTAATTTCTCAGTTTGTATCAACTTCCATAAGTGGAATTACAACTGCTGTATCTCTGATAACTTTTTCAAGTCCTGCGATAAATAAGTAAACTCTTGTTTGAGATCAGTTTTCTAAAAGTTCCTCATCTGTGAAGTTTCCTGAGAAGAATGAGTTAATTCTTGAAGTGTATTGTGAAATTGATTCATCTGGATGTTGAAGTGATAACTCAATGAATTTATTTCAGAATACTGGAATTGCATCATCTGGTTTTGCGCTTTCGCTTCTTAATAATTCTTCTTGGTTAAATTGTAATCTTTGTTGTGTTTCATTTGTTAAGTTAGCTATTTGTTCTGTTGTAAATTCAGTAGCTAAATATGTAATAAATGCATTGTTGATTCTGTTTGTTTTAATGTTTTTGTTATTAATAATAATATACCCAAGTAAGTTTTCAACGTATTGCTCTGAATATCTTGCTTTTTTAGATTCATTTAAACTTGCAAGCGCAAGTGAAACAGGTTTTGCGTATTTTTTAACAAATGCTGCTATTTCACTGCTACTTTGTGAAGCTTTTGCTGAATTATAATCTGATGCAATGTTTGCATAGTCCCCTGATAATGAGTTTGAATTAATAATTGTATTAATTCAATTAATGTCAGATTGCATTAATGAAAGTTTTGAAACACTAGCATCTTGTTTTTGAAGTTGTTCAATAACTAATTCACCTATGTAGTCACCATAAATGTATGAACCAACTGGGTTATCTTTGAAAGCAATTGTTTTTTGGTTGATTGTATCAACTTCATCACGTTTGAAGAATACCGATACATAATCCTGTGCTCCGTTACCACCTAATCTATCGTAGTTTTGATAAATAATTTGGTATGCACCTTTTTCAATAAAGCTTGCATATATGTTTTCAGGTAATGTTTTTGATTCAATTGAAATGTAACCATTTGACATAGTTTCAAGAGCACCTTTTAAGAATAAACCAGCGTTCTTTTGTTCTTCTGAACCATTGTTTAAGAATTCAAATTTAACTGATTGTAATTCTGGATGTTTTGCTTTGAATCTATCTAAATAGTATTTTGCTGTTTGAATATCGTAAGTTAAATCTTTACGTTCAGTTTTTTCAAATGTGAATGACTTAGCTAAGTGAACAACGAATTCGTAGTTTTGTAAGTCAAATTCTTTACCATTTTTAGTTGTAGATTTTTGACCTTCAAAGAACATTTCAATGTTTTTACCATCGAATGTTTTGTATTGTCCATAAGATGTTCAAGTGTTAACAGGGAATGAGAAATCTCATCCAACGAATTTAAGAGCTTTTTCTCTGTTAACTGCAAAATACATTGCATTTCTTAAATCTTGATCTTGTAAATATGAATTTCCATTTGTTTCGCTGTCTAAGTTGAAAGCAAAAGCAATTGTTCCATACCCTGTGTTTTTGTTAAGGTATTTTTTCATTTTAGGATCAGATCAATAAAGGTTCATTTTTGAAGCAGGAATATATGTTTGTGAAATTAAACCATCTTCAAAGAATAATGAGTTTGTGTTCTTGTTAGTTGAGAACATAATTTTGATTTTGTTTGAAATTGTGTTTTCAGCATCAAAGTAATCTTTATCTTTTTCAAGAATAATGTAACCATTATCTCCTAAAAGAATACCTTCACCATTTTGTGCAATTTTAAATGGACCTGATGTTAAGAATGTTTTAGGTTCTGAACCATATTTATCAATTCCACCAGCAACAGTTTCAACGTGTTTTCTATTGATTGGGAATAAGTTGTAAAGGATTGTGAATAATAAATATGATAAATCAGGTGTTTTAGTGTCATCAAAAATCATTGTAAATGAGTTTTCACTACTTGAAAGTGCTTTAATTGTACCTTGTAAGTCTTTGTTTGTTTTATTAAACTCTTGGTATGGGTTTACATACATATTTTTAACAATCTTAATTTGCTTTTTCTCACCATTAACTAAAACTGTAAAGTCTTGAACTTCTTTATCTAAAGCAAAAGAAGAGTTTTCAGGTAATGATAAGTGTTCTGCAATGTAATCGTTATCGTAATCTAAGAATAATTGACCTGTATAGAAACCAAATTCTAATGCAGCTTGCTTAATTGCTTCAACTTCCACAGTATCAAGTGGATTTCCATTTCCATCTTTGATTTGTGAAGCAAACACTTCTTGGTTTGGATTTTGAATGTATCTGTTCAATGCTTCTGATCAAACATAATCTCTACGTCCAAATGGATTTTTATATGATTGTTTGAATTTTTGTTGGTACTCTTTTTGAGCGTCAATAAATTTATCAACTGCTCTAATTCCATATTTTCTAACTGTGTCTAATTTTTGAGACCCTGTGTTAAGGTCTAAAATGTATTCTAAGTAATCTCTAATGTCATTTGAAGTTACAAAGTCACCGTTAGATCACATATTTTGTTTTTTTCTAGTGTATCCTGTAATAGCCATATAGTTATTAGGGTTTCTAGGGTTTCTGTAAGCATAAATAGTACTTTTTTCTTGGATATTTCCATCTGATAAGTCAGCTAATCCACCCACTGTTTGGAAGTTATCAATTCCATAGAATGCATTTGAAATTTTACCTTTACCATCATTATCTAAAAGTTCACTTCTAGATGCATTTAAGTAGTCAGTGAATTTAGCCGAATCTTTAACTGTACTATTTTCCATAACAACAAAGTTGTATGAAGCTTTGTTAAGTAATGATTTAAGTTGAGCTGTAGGACCTGTTTTTAAATATGAGTCCACTAATGATGGAACAATTTTGTCCATTGATTTATATCTAACATAGTTTAAGTTGTTAATTGGTTCAGTTGCTAATCCTAAATCATAATCAATTGATTTTGTGAATAATCCACCTGATTGACAAGATAGTAATGCAATTGACAAGACAACAGGAGCAGAAGCTGCTGTTAATGTCAATAATAATTTATTTTTTAATTTCATCTTCTTCTCCTTATTATCCTGAAATGTTAAATTGGTAATCTACGTAAATAATCGTTTTTCCTGTGTCATTGTTGTTTTCATCTTTTTCAGGCATTATCTTGATTGGTGATTGTTCATCAGCTTTACCGTTTTCAATCATTGCATCAAGGTCACCAATTGTAAATCCACCTATTGTATCTTTATTTTCATTAGCAAAATCAATATAGAATCTGTGTTTTGGTTTTAATAATGAGTTTCTGTATTTAGACATAAGTGCATAATCAGAAATTCAAGATTGGTAACCTAATTGTTCAAGTGTAACTTTAGAATCTGCATCACCTTGTTTTTCATAATAGAAAATGTTGTTTGTTTTATCAATGTTGACAGGTAAGTAGTGCATTTCATTTGTATCAATGTCAGTGAACTTAATGTATTTAACTTGCTCTGCTAATTGATTTGGAATGTATCCATACATAGCAACTGCATCAAGTTTTTTGTTTCTGAACATACCTGAAATTGTTCTTTCTGAAACTCCATAGTTAAGAAGTTGTGAAACAAAGAATGCTTTAGGTCTTGAAGTAATTTTGTTTCCTTCAAAGTCTTTTAATCTAATGTTGTTATCTTGGATGGCATTTCTGTTTTCATCATAAAGTTCCATACCGATTTTTTCTTTTTCAAATCTATCTTTAAAGAATCCGTTGTTATTTGAGATGAAGCTTCCAAAGTAGTTTGAATTTCTTCTTCCATCTTCATTTCTTTGAAGCATTGATGTGTCATTTCAGATTCCAAAAATAGGTTCCTTGAATTGAGTTACAAGTTTTTTATTCTTTTCAATTGATTCGTTAGCTAAATCGATATTAGTTCTTGAAAGTTCTGCTTGTAAGTTATTGAATTCTTGCTCTTTGGCAGCTAATTGTGCTTTAAGGTCAGTGATTTTTTGTTCTGTTTGATTGTATTCGTCGCTACCTTGTTGCATTGAAGCTAATTTTTGTTCTTCAGATTTAATTTGTTCTTTATGATCAGCAATTGCAGCTTCAGCAGCTGGAATTAAATTTAATTTTAAGTTATCAACTTTAGATTTGAATTCAGCAATCTTAATATTTGTTTGAATTTGGAAATCTAAAGTTTGTGCAATGTATTCTTTGTATTTATGTGATTGAATAGCTGCATAAATACCTTGCACCATATCTGATTGACTATTTTTGATAT
The DNA here is from genome assembly GCF_034863345.1 of Mycoplasma sp. 1232. Taxonomy (NCBI): domain Bacteria; kingdom Bacillati; phylum Mycoplasmatota; class Mollicutes; order Mycoplasmatales; family Mycoplasmataceae; genus Mycoplasma; species Mycoplasma sp. 1232. The sequence continues at coordinate 45,043 of NZ_JAYFFB010000004.1, read as the reverse complement.
CGTTTAAGTAGGCTAATTTAGTTCCATCAACAATGTAATCAAGTCCAGTAACTGATTCATTTACTCCACCTAAGAATTTTGGTAAGTTACCAAAATTTTCAAAACTTGGTAAGTAAGTTGTTTGAACATAATCTCTTGTTAAAGTTTCAGCAATTGAGTAAATATAATCTGTGAATTTGTCATTTAATAATGGCTCAACTCTTGTTTCATTGTAGTTGAATACATCACTTGATGGTTTACCTGAAGAGAATCCACCATAGTAAATATCACCGATAAGAAGATTTTCTCCAATAACACCAAAGTTTCTAATGAATGTAATGTTTCCTAATAAAAGGATTAAGTCATGAGTATCAAAATATTGTTTGTAATCACTTACACCATATTTTGAAAGAAGTTCATTAAGGAATTCTTGTAATTTAGCTGCATCAAATTGTAATTTTGATTCTGGGTTAATTAATGAAGCGTCTTCAACATAGTTTTCTCTAAATTCAGGACTTTCAATTCTAATTCCATATTCTTTTGAGAAGAATGCTTGGTTAGCAACTAAATCAGTAGCAACATTAAAGTCTTTAACTGCAAGAAGTAAGTTTGAGTTTTTAAACGCTTTCATTGCATAGTTAGCTAAAAGTTGTTGTGATGCACCGATTTCAACTTTTTTATCTGTTGAAACTGTGAAATCACCTGCTAATACAACTGATTTAATTTTGTTTAAATCAAATTTTGATTTTACATAATCTAAATCTCAATTGAATGATTTAGAAGCAACATCAAATGAAGCTTTTGAGTAGTCAATTGATAATAATTCCATCATTTTATCAAGCGAAGCAAAAGCAAGTGATTTTGCAGTTTTGTTTGTATCTAATCTTGTCGCATTAACTTTGTAGTTAGCAACAAAAGCTTCAATTAAGTTTGAATCAGCTTTTTTGTAAGCTGATGAGAATGGATTAAGTCCAACATATTTCACAGTTTTATCAAAAGCATCTGGACCACTTGTAAGTAACTCACGTAAGTTTTCTAAAGTTAACATATTTTGGTCTTTGTCTAAGTAAGTAAACAAGTCTGATGAGTTGTTACCTAATCTAGCAATTCCAAGAGCATATGAAAATGCAATAGAAAAGTTATTTTGTCATCTTCCATCAATTGATTCAAGTCCCAATTCATTAGCGTACTCATTCATTGTTTGACTAAGTCTGTCTTTTGAGTATGTGTATGTACTTAAGAACGCTGAGCTTGAAACATATGGGAATGTATATTTAGTTGAGTTTTGTAAATCTCTGTAGTTTGCAAATGTTAAAACAGAGTTAATGTTTGCTCTATTTTGCATTCTGTATTCTGTATCTATATAACCATAGAATGTGTTAACAATATCTCTAAGTGAACCTTGTAAACTTGAACGAAGTGATAAGTATTGTAATGCTTCTCTGTGTTGTTCAGGTGCATCTTGACCTGGTTGAGCAAAGTTTGCTAAAACAGAGTTGTATTGTGGATCGTATTCAATTTGGTTTCCTCTGTTTTTAAATAATTTAAAGTAGTCATTTAAATCAACTGCATTAAATAAGTCTTTAAGGTAAATTGCAAGTGAACCACCTAATCTTGTCGCATTAGTGTTTCATCCTGAATCAAATAAGTCAGCTTTGATAACTTCTTGAAGTGATTGAACAATTAATCTTTCTTGTGAACGAATGTAGTTTCAGCTTTCTGTATCAAGTTCAACATTTAAAGGAACATTAATAACTGGTGAACCATCTGGTTTTTTGAAGTTAACTTTTGTAATAACTGTTTTGTCATTTACAGTTCCAGTCTCATAAACTCTAACTTTGAATTCATCATCATTGATAAAGTCAACAAATTGCGCAATAGGTTGTCCAGAACCATCTGTTAATTGCTCAATAACGTTTTTAGCAGTTACTTGTGCAAATTTAATTTCACCATTTTCGAATTTTTTGAATACTTTAGATTTTCCAGAAATTGCTGGGTTAAGTGTTCCTGATTGTTCGTCAAATGAGTTTGCAATAAATAAGTCCCCGGGAGCAACTTTTCTAAGTTTAGCTGCTTCAATCATTCCATCATAATCTTGTAAGAAACGTCTTTGTGGGTTAGCTAACACTGTGTAGATGTCTTGTCCAGCTACACCTACAGCACCTCACATTTGATTTTTAGTTTCAACTTCTTGAGAAACAACTTTTCCGTTTTCGTCAAGGATACCAAACTGGAATTTGATGAATTTACCATTTTCAGTTGGAGCACCTAAACTGTTTGTTCTAATAACTGTAAGGTTTGTTCTAGCTTCTAAATAGTTTTTAAGAGATTTGTATGAGTAGAATGAAGAGTCGCTAGCTCCACCACGAGTTGAAAGACCACCAACTAAAATAGGGTTTTTAGAATCGATTCAAGATTGACCTTGATCAAGTGTGTAGTGATGTCCATATTCGTGAGTTGCAACATATTTTAAGAAGTCTGTTGAAATACCTTCAAAGTCTTCAATAAGAGTTCCTAAAACAAGTGGAAGTCCAATTCTATCTGATTCTGAAACACCTTTGTATTCACCTTGAACAATTTTGTATTCATATACCCCTTTATCATTTACAGATTTTTCTAAGTGTGGTCCGTTTAATGATTTAAGTAAGTGTGGGTATTTTTCTAGAACTTTTTCAGCAAGTCCATTATAAACTTCTGTATAAACTTGGTATTTTCTTGAATCAAGTCCTCTTAATGTTTGTCCATTAGCATCTTTTTCTTCACTTGTGTAACCTAAAATAAGAGGAGTAATTGAACCTAAATATCCAGCAGCTTCCTTAAATTGAGCAAATCCAGCTGGTGAATAATTATTTGAAGCACTTGCGACAAATTGTTCACGTAAGATAAATCTGTTTGAGTCTTCAAGTTTAACTGAAAGCATATGTGTTGAACCAGAGTTTTGAATTGTAAACTCTTTAATTTCACATTCTTTAACTAATGTTTTTTGTTCTTCATAAGTTTTATCTTTTAAAGCAGGAACTTCATTGATTGCTTTAACAAATGAATCAAAGTAGTAAGTTTTATCTCCTTCTTTATAAACAAAAAGTTTTGTTCCAACATATGAATTAATGTCATAAAAATCTAAGAAGTGAATAATATCTTCATTTATAGCTTTTACGAAGTTTCTGTATGTAATTGCTGAAGCTTCAGAAATTCTTGTAAAGTCTAAACTTGTTCTAACATCAAAGTCACCTCTAGCAGCAATAACTTGATCAAGTTTTGCTTTATCAGTTTCTGAAAGTGAATCTCTATCAAAGTTTTTAACCGCGTCTGAGTCAGCTTTATTTTTGTAATCAAAGAAGACTTCAAAAGTTGTTTTCTTTTTTTCTGTATTGTAGTTACTGTTAACATCTTTAATAATAACTGGTTTGAAGTCACTTAATGAAACTGTACCAAAGTTAGGTTTGAGTTCCTCTGCAACTTTTGCAAATTCTTCAGAACTAATGTTGCTTGGCAAGTAAACAGTTTGAATTTTTTCAACATCAAGTTGTGGCGCTGAACCTGGAATGTAAACTAAGAATTCTTTGTTAATTAATTTTCTTGGAATAGTAATTTCTCTAAATGCTGTATTGTTAGGTAGCATTGAAGAGTTTTTAATTGCAGTTGCTAAAGGAATGTTATTTAAGAACATATCAACATCAGCTTTAGGAACTTCATAATTAAATGTTGAATAAGTTAACGCATCTTGTGCATTTCCTCTACCACCAACCGTTGAGTAGTAAGGTAATGAACCAAAGAATGCATCAGGGAAGAATTTAATTTCGCTGTATTCTTTGTGCAATGTTGAGTGAGACCCTAAAGTAATAGCATTACCATTTTGCTCAACTCCTGGAACAATTCTAAATGAGTCTAAAGTTAAGAGGTCAGGACCTCAAGATACGTTTGACATAAATCAATTTGAAAATTCAATAAATTGTTTTGGTCTAACAGCTAAAACGTACTCATTGTAAAAACTGAATGAGCCGTATTTAACTTCTAATATGAATGATTCATTGTATCTTTTGTAATATTCTTTGAAAAATTCGTCAAATGAATATTTTTCTGTTTCGCCAACAAAATTGTATTCATTGTAAGTTCCATTGTTTGAAACTACATTAGCAACAATTTTTGATTTAAGTGGATCTAAAACAGAAACTTCAGGTTTAATTTGATCATTTTCATCATAGAATTTTTTAAAGTTGTTTACAAACAATTTTTGATCAACTGGATTTGTTGGTCCATTCTTTTCGTCAGAATTATTTGCATATCCGTAAATTGAACCAACAGCAATACCGGACGCTCCTGCTAATATACCTAATGCTAATAAAACTTTGTATTTTAAAGCTAAATTTTTCATATAGTACTCCTTTATTGAATTTCAAATTTTGATTAAAAATCCTTATTTATATATAAATATATAAATAAATTCAATTTTACATTAAATGTAGATTTTTCAAAAGCTTATTATGTTCTTTTTTAGTTCTTTTTTGATCATTTTTACTAATAAAGTGAGGAGAAAAATGAAGAAAATAAAAATATTTAAAAATAAATGACTAACAATTTTGGGTTCACTAATGGTCGCAGGTTCAATCGGTGTAGGAACTTGATTAATTGTAAGAAATATTCAGTCTGCACCAGTGTCTAGTGAACCAATCGAAAAGAAAGAAAATAAAAGCAAAATCAATGTACCCGTTGTGCAACCTGCACCTATTTTTAATACTCCTGTAGGTGTAAATGAATCGAGAGTATTGTCAAACACTGTAAATTATGAAGATGCAATTTTTAGTAAATTTAATGCACTAACGGAACTAAATCAATCAAACCTTAGTTCATTTAATAATGCTAATTCAAATACTTGAATAAATTATGTAGCAAGCATTTTAAGTGCTCAAGCAAAAATGCATTTATTAGATTTCCCTGACCTTAAATGACATAATTCTACCTTATTGCATGGTAGAAATGTTTACAAAGACTTTTTTATTCAAGAACCTCAAAATATGAATAAATTTTTAGAAAACATAAAACAATATAGAGAATTTGTTGTAGGTCAAATGAAATCATCAATTAAGTGGCTTAAAGAATTTAAAAATTTATGAACTAATTTTGAATTTCACAATTTAAACACAACAGAACAAGAAGTGTTGAATAAAATAAATAATATTGTGGAAAGTCATATTTTAGAATGTGAAAAAATCATAAACTTCCTTGAAAATCACATATTAACAAAAGCAAATGTAGAAGAGTTTGTTCCATTAATTGAGGATTTATGTTTTAAAAATGACCAGTTATGAAATAACTATCACGCTGAATTAGAAGGTATTAAAAGTAATTATCAATATTTAGATAAGTTAGATAATGAATTAATTAGTTTGAATTTATCAAGTATAAAATTGATGAGTCTGAATTGACAAATTCAATCAAATTTAATTCAAACTAACAACTATTTAAGTGCTCATTTCAAAACAGATACAGAATTACTTTCAAAACTAAAACACCTAGCAGATAGTGAAATTAGGAATAAATTTATCGAATATTTAACTCAGAAATACAACAAATTTATAACACTTTTTAACTATATGAAGGGTTATATTAATGAAACCAATTCAGATGAGCTCAAAGATATATTAGATGAAACCGTCACAAAATATAATCAAATTATTGAAGAAGATCCTATTGAACTAATTTATAAGAAAATAAGATTTGTAACCGATAGTTTACAAATTATCTACAATAAAGTTCTCGAAATGCAAACTGCAAATTTAACCGTACTCAATAGAGCAACAGGTTCATATCAATCTTACAAAGACTTTTATAACAATAATTTTGACAGATTAGAACCATTATTAATTGAAAAAGCAAAATTAGAACTTCAGGATTTCTTTTTAGGCGAACAACTTTGAATGATCACTGAAAAAACCAAAGAAGCAAATATCGCTCATAATGAATTCATTAATTCAAGTTACTTTAATACTAATAAAGAAGAGAAAATTAAATTTTGATTTACTCAATTGCAAACAGCAAAAGAAACTTTAGAAAGTCTAAAGCAAAATTCAGATTTTAGATTGAACACTGTTAAAAATGAAATATTAACTATAAACAGTTCTGAACCAAATTATGATTTTGCAAAAATTGAAAGCAATAATAGTCAAATTACATCAGACCAAGAAATGTTACTTAAAGCATTTTCAAGCATTAATAATTTTGTAATTAACACTTTCTGAGAAAATAAATTAACCCTTGCTGACTATAATGAAAGTTGAATCACTGGCGAAACCAGACAGCAAGTTAATGATTTTAAAGAAGAATATAAAGCTAATTTAAAATCAAACTTACAATCCAATTTTCAAATTAATGTTTCAAAATTCACTAAAGTAAATGAATTTCTAACAAATATACTTACAAATCTGAAAAATGATTTAAATAGAAAACAAAATATCAAAACATTCTTAACAACTAAAATAAGGGAAATCAATAAATTAGTTGATGATAATTTTAAATGTGTAGAGAAAGCTAAGAGAGACATTAAAGAAGCTGAAAAAGATCCTGAGAAACTCAGACAATACAAAGAAGATGGTAGATATGAATTAGATTTAATGGCAATTGATTACCATGGTGCTGAGCATAAAAGATACCTAAGTTACAAAAACGCCTTGGATATAGCTATAAAAAGATATGTGACTGATCCTGCGAACATTGAAAAGTTATTAGAAAAACAAATTTCTGATAATCAAAAATCAACTGAGGATTTAAACCTTATTAAGTTCAAATTTAGTAATTAAAAAAATTAAAAACTGGTTTTTGATACCAGTTTTTTAACTAAATAAATTATTGATTGTTTTTAATGTATGTTTTCTCAACGAATCTTAATAATTCAATTGAACCATCGTATTGAGCAAATAATAATGCTAAATCAAATGGTGTAAATTCACTATCATCGTCATATGTTCGGTAAACATTTAAATTGAATTTTAAGTATGAACTTCTTGAAATTGAGAAGTTATCTGAATTTAAGAAGTTGTAGTAAGCTACTCTAGCTTGTTGTAATTGTTGTTTTTTCTCATCTTTTGAACTATCATCAGCTTTTAAGTATGCTAAGTTAGCTTGATAGTAAACTGATTCTAAATTCATCATTTCTGTATATAACTCTGATTTAGGTTTTCCTGATGCTTCTTGTTCATCTGTTAAGTATTCAAAACCATCAGCGTTAGCAAAAATTATATTTCTAAATGTTAAATCTTTTTTAACTAAATTATCAATAGCTTTATGTGTTGCATCATAAACAACTTTATCTTGGTGATCTTCACTAATTGAAGTTTCTGATAATTCGGCTGAAACTGATTTATACATTTGTCTAATGAATGCATAAATTTCTTGACCTGGAACAATGTATAAACTTTGTTTTGCTTTCTTATCTTGTCTTCTAAAGTTTTCAATGTTTGAGTTCTCTCTTTCGATATCATCTGCAATAAGTTTCATAAATGTTTTGCCTGCAGCTGGTAATTTACCAAAGTTAACTGAATATTCAACGGCTTTTTCATTAAGTGAAGCAACTTTAGAATTTAAGTCATCAAGAGACATCGAATCATAAGCGTGATCTCTGAATGTAGTTGCAAATTCACCTCATTCATAGTCTAATTCGTCTGTGAATCCTTGGTAATCATCTAATGCATAAAATACTCCACCTTCTTCTCTAGCAGCTGTCATTTTTACATTTAATTGCTCAAATTGTGAGTATTTATCGTTTAAGTACGCTCTAGCATCTGTTTCATTAGCAAATTCACCGTGTTTTAAAGAGTTAGCAAATGCTGTATATTCATCTAATAAAGCTAACCCGTTTGTGTATTTGTCACCTGATCTGTTGTCTTGGTAAATATCAGCAAATTTTACGTAAAGCATATCCATGTTACCATCGTTTTCATCACCAACTTTTTGTTCTAATACTGATTTGAAGTCAGCTAAAACTTTGTAAGTTTCAGCAAAACCTTCTGTATTAGAATCAGCAACAAATTGATCTCATTTATTAATAATTGTTCTGAAATTGTCTACAGCACTATTGAAAAAGTCTGTAATTTGGCTAAATGTAAATTCAAACATTCCATCAGCTCCTGTTAATGCTGAATATGCATCAATAACTGCTTGAACTTTAGCTTTATCTTCATTTAGAGTAGATGAGTATTGTTCAATTGTTGTGTAATCTGGATGGTTAATTGTATCCAAATTGTATGAACTTACTAATTCTTTTAATTTTGCTTTGATAGCTTCTGAATCAGCGATTGAATCTTCTGCAGATTTAATTCTTGCTTGATATTTTGAAGCTGATTTTGAAAGTTGTAAAACAGCTTCCATTTCTTCAGATTTTGGATCAATAACTTGAAGTTTTCAGTATTCAAATAAGTTAACTAATGTGTTTAATTTAAAGTCAAAAGCTTTAATTAACATGTATCTATCAACTGCTGAAACAAATTGTTCTTGTGAAAGAGCTTTAATTTCGTTCATTTGCTTAACAGCTCATGTATTGAATTTTTTATATGATTTGTAAATTGCTGAATTTTCATCTCCATCATACATTTGTTCATTTCATTTTGCCTTAACTTTTCTATTGTATAGAGCGTATGTGCTACCGCTGTAGGCTCCATCATACATTTCGTTAGCTTTTGCGTTAATATCAGCAAGAATTTGTGTTGTATCAATATTGTATTTTGATAAATCATTTTCCGATTTTGAAAGAACGTATAATAACCCCTCTAATGTGGTTTGTTTAAGGATAAATTGGTATCTAATAACATTGAAAAGATCATCACGGAATTGGTTGTAAAGATTTGTGTAGTAAACTGAAGGTAAGTATTTAATTCCTGTGTTTTTGTAGAAATCCGAGAACTTGTCTGCGATTTCTTTAGAAACTGGTTTTAATTGCTCTAAAACTTCTGCATCAATGATTTCATTTGATAATGGGAACTTAGAAATTCTTAATGAAGGAACCATTAATGAAGGTCTATATTCATTGAATGAATTTGTGTTGTAAATGTATTTGCTTCAGAATTGAATTTCTAATGCTTGGAAGTTAATAAATTGTTCGTCTAAGTTTGTAGATGTATTTAATGCTTCTTCATAGTTTGTTTTAACACCATTAACTAATTGAATGTTTTCATCAACTTTTGCACTTTCTTCAGCTGATAAAGTTGAACGATCCATACTTGATAAGTTAGCTGCAACATTTTCTAAATCTTTAATTCTTCATTGGAATAATGAATTCATGAATTCTTCTTTAGGAAACGGCATTTCAACTTTAGCTTCAGGGAAGTAATTTTTAATAATTGTGTATCAGTTTAAAGCATACATTGTTTGAGCATAGAAATAGTTAATGTTATCGTAGTCGTCTTCTTGAGCTTCATATTCTTTACTACTTTTTTCTCATGTTGAAACAGCACCATCAATGATTGATTGGTTTGATTTATAAAGTTCAGGGTATTTTGATTTTAATGAGCTTAAGTAGAAAAGAATTGCTTTTGTGATTTTAAGTAATGATTGCTTACCTGAAGGAGCTCTCTTTACCATTTTTGACTTAACATCTTCTAATTCATTTTTAGCAATTTCTAATTGATCGTTAAGAGCCTGAATTTCTCTTTCTTTTTCTGCTAATGTTTCCTTGTTTGCGCCTTCAGTGTCGGCTTTAAGATCTTCTAATTCCTTTTTAGCTGCTTCAAGTTGTTTTTCAATTGCAACAACTTCTAAGTTTTTATCAACAAATCCACGTAATAATACGTCTGCAGCTTGATCTTTTAATGTTTGTAAAAAGTCAGCTAATTTCTTAACGTCTGAATCTGATAAAACTTCTTTTTTATCTAATTCAGCAATTAAAGCAAATAATTCATTTTGTTTTTTTGATACTAATTGATCTAAGCTATCTCCAGATTTGGCAACTGAGCTGTATTTGTTAAATTCAGCTTGAATATCTGTATTTAATTTTGATTTTTCTGCTTTAAGTTCTGCTTGACTTTTTTGTGAGCTTGATGAGTTATTACATGATACTAATAACATTGGTGAAAGTAATGCTGCACCACTTAAACCTAAAACTAATGATTTTAATCTTGCTTTCATATGATTTATCCTTTGTTTTATTGATTTTTTTAGTTAATTTGATTTTATAAGTTTTATTATAAATTAATTTATTAATTTATAAAGAAAAACGCACATTCCAAGTGATTAGAATATGCGTTATATCAAAATAGAAGTTAAGTAAGAACTACTTAACAACCATTCCAGCTACTTCGTCAGCAAAGTTTGATTGAACTTTTTCAATACCTTCACCAACTTCAAATCTAACAGCTGAAACTAACTCATCATTGTGATTTGATAAGTATTTTTCAACTGATACTGAATCGTCAACAACAACAGGTTGTTTAGCTAAAACGATTTCTGATAATTGTTTGTTTAATCAACCTTCTGTAATTTGTTGTTGTATTTTTTCTGGTTTAGAGTCAAAACCATTTGGTTTCTCAAACCCTGCTTTGATTTCTTCTAATTTTTCTGCAGGGATATCTGAAACTAATGTGAATTCAGGATTCATAGCTGAAACATGCATTGCCACGTTTTTAGCAGCTTCTACATTGTTACCTTTAACTGTAACTACTGCTGCAACTTGACGGTTAACATGAACGTATATACCTAAAACTTGGTCTTCTTCAGCAACTACTCTTTGAATCCGACGAAGAGAAATTTTTTCTCCAATAACTGATGTAGCTTGAATTAAAGCTTGTTCAACAGTTTCGTTGTCATTCATTTTTGTAGCTAAGGCTTCTTCTAAGGTGTTAGCCTTTGATTCAAAAACTGATTTTGTAACTTCGTTTAATAAGTTAAGGAACTTGTCGTTCTTAGCAACGAAATCAGTTTCTGAGTTAATTTCAACCATAACAGCTTCTTTATCTGTTCCATGAGCTGAAACTGCACCTTCAGCAGTGATACGACCTGCTTTTTTAGCAGCTTTGACAATTCCGTTTTCTTTTAATCATTGAATAGCTTTTTCAATGTCGTATTCTGTAGCTTCTAATGCTTTTTTAACATCGATTAAGGCTGAATTTGTTCTAGCTCTTAATTCTTTAATTTTTTCCATTTTCATGTCTGCCATGATTACTCCTTAATTAAATTATTTTATGATTAATTAGTTATTTGAGTTTTCTTCTTGTTTTTGGAATGAAGGTAAAACAACTTTATCGTCTTCTTGGTATGCAAATTTAACTTGTCCACCACGTGCTTTAACAATAGCGTCAGCTAAAATTGTCATAATTAAAGCGATTGATTTTGAAGAGTCATCGTTTGCAGGAATTCCGAAGTCTAATAAATCTGGGTTAGCATTTGTATCTAAAATACCAATAACTTTGATTTTCTTTCTTTTAGCTTCTTTAACTGCGATTGCATCTTCATTTGGATCAGCAACAATCATTACTTGTGGTAATCTGTTCATGTTTCTGATTCCATCTAAGTTTTTGTGTAATTTATCTAATTTCTTTTGTAAGTCTAAAGCTTCTTTCTTTGTGTATCCAGCAAATCCGTTAGCTGCTTTAGCTTCTAATTCTTTCATTTTGTTTACACGTGACATGATTGTCTGGTTGTTTGTTAATGTACCACCTAATCATCTTTCTGTTACGTATAATGAGTTTGTTCTTTCAGCTGCTTCTTTAACTGCTTCTCTAGCTTGTTTTTTTGTACCAACAAAAATAAATTGTGCATTTTTAGATGCTAATGTGTTTACTAATGAGTAAGCGTATTCTAAGTATTTTTGTGTTTTGATAATGTCAATAATGTGTGATCCTTTGTTCTTTTTGTTTGGAACAATGTAATCTTTCATTTTTGGGTTTCAAGCGTGAGTTTTGTGTCCGAAGTATGCTCCAGCTTCTAATAATTTTGTTTTTGAAACAATTGGTGTTCTTTGTTGTTTTTCAACAACTTTAACATTTTCTTTTTTGTTTTCTGCGTTGTTCATAATTTTAATTTCCTTTTAGTTTGTTTTGCTACGTAAATATTTCGAGCACCTAGCACTATGATTAGCACACCCAAGTGAATCCATATTTACTGATATATTTGTTAATTTTTGTAAGAGTAGTTTTAAAACTCTTGTAATCTATTGTATTACATTTTTCATTATTTCAAAGTTAAAAGTTTTAGGTCGAATCTATACAAAAAGCACTACACAACTGGTGTGTAGCACTTTGAAACTAGAGATTAATTTTTATTAATGTATCCATCTCTAAGCATTTCGTAAAGAATTTCTGTTTTAGTTTTTCTTGTGAATTTATCAATAGGTTTTGTTTTTCTATAGTAGATGTAAACTAAAACTTGATCTTTTCAATAGTTTGAATTATTTGTACTGTTAGATCTGTTTCCAACTATAAATTCATAGTTGTAACCATTTCCTCTTTCTGCTTTACCAAATGCACGTTTTTGCTCTTCTGTTCACCTATTGAAATCTTGAGCGTGTCTATTTTTAACTGTTGTTCAAGCCATTTCAGTTCCATCAAGGAAGATGTTTTCAAGTTCAAGAGTTGTTCCGTTTCAGAATAAGAAATCTGAAATATTTCCTTTTTCTTTAGCGGCTCATAAAGCAAATGTCGTAAATCTGAAAACTGCTTTATATGCATCATTTTGTTTGTAAGCATTATTTCTAAGACTTGTGTTATATCTACCTGATTGAATTTCTTCAAACATATATTCTCAGATAGGAATGTAAAGTTCTTTAATAAATTCTTTAACTCTACCCACAATTTCAAAAATACTTACGTCAAACTCAAATTTGTATTTTGGCGATGATGAGCTTCCTTGATTATTGTTAGATGAAGATGACGAAGATGATGAAGATTGATTCGGATTCATCAGACCATCAATAATCTTGTAAATACCAGTTTTTTCAGGTTGTAATGTTGAACTTTCAAACAATCTGTTGATAAATTTAACAAAAGTACCATTACCCATATTCTTGATAATTTTTCCAATAAATGGCCCTTTTTCGAGAATTTTATCCATTGAAATGTTTCCATTTTTATTCAAGATGATTGACATAATACCATGAATAACAATATCTTTAAGAGCTTTAATTCTGTCTTCGATTTGTTCAAAGTCAGTTTTTTTAATTAATTCATAAATATTGTCAACAATAGTTGTAAGTTCACTTGAACCTCTAAGAGTTTTGAATAATCCTGAAACCATGTTGTCAAAGATTTGTGAATCTGAATCATTAAACGCAAATCCCATTCCTTTGAACATATTTGAAATAATAAGTCCAATACCATGAGAAATTTCAGCATCTTCATTATCTAAAATGTGGTTAACTCATTGAACAATATATTGCTTAATTTGAGGTGATTTAGGTGAAACAAAGATTTCATTAAGCACAGATGAGAATGAATTACGTTTAGCATAATCTTCTGATCTATCAAGTACATCAGTGAATACTGTAACTAATAAGTTAATTAAGTTTTCGTTCCCTAATGCATTAACAACCATATTGTTAATTGCTGTGTCATAATCGTTCGTACCTAATAACGCTTTTCCTAAACCAAATTGAGAAATAACTCTTGTTAATTTTTGTTTATTATTAAGCATTTGTGTAATGATGCTTCTGAATAAGTCGATAATTTTTTGTTTATTATCTTGAATAAATGGATCAAGAAGAATCTTCTTAACTGTATTGAATGTTGTAAAGTCAATTCCTTTAACAACTGCTCCTACAACACTTGAACCAAATTCAGTGAATGAAGCAGATTTCTTGTATGTTGAAACAATGCTATCTACAACTGATCTGAATATTCCGGCACGTTGTAAGATAACTGGTAAGTTGTCAATTAATGTAGGAATAAATTCTTCAAGTTCACTTGTTCTTGGAATTTCAAGGAAGTTGATAAATCTATTAAGTAATTTTTTAACAACACCTTTACTAATGTCATTGTTAAGTGTTTTCACAATTATTCCCTCAACTAAATCACCAAATCTTTTAACATTTTCATTTACATTTAAGTAAATCTTAAGAATATCGTAGAAAGTAGTTGTGTTTTCTAAGAATTGATTATTTTCAACAATGTAACTTGAAACTTCTGTGATTAAAGCTTTTAATTCATCAGAAGTTACAACTGAGTTAACTAACTGTACAAATGAATCTTGAGAAATAACTTTTTCTTCTAGGTAACTATGTGTTTCGTCATCAAAGATGTTTCAAATAATTTCACCTAAGTTAATTCTGTCCTCAAATAAGTGAAGTGCATTTGTAATAAGTGAATATAAATCTTGTTGATGATTTGCTTGTTTAAGTGAGTTGATTACTAAGTTAAGCACTCTGATTGCTTTTTGTTCGAATCCTTCTTGTTTAGCAATTGCACCAAGTGCACTTGTAATAGCTGAAGTAATATCTGAAGTCGTGATATTAGTTTGTCTTTGCAATAATAATTTAACTATAGAATTTGCAACTTGCTCAATAATGTTTAATTCATTATCAATTCCTTTAATGTTAGCTAAAAGTGATTTAACTAAATGCGTAGGATCGCTGATGTCATTGAAAATTGAAGCGTAAGGTGATGATTGAAGATATCTTACAGTAGCAGTTGCAACCATATCTTGAACGTTTTGATCACTTGTGATTGTGTAAATAATTCTAGAAACTAAGTTTGTAATTGATTCTTTAAGATCAGGCGTTTCTAAAATAATCACAATTAATTCATCAAATGAGTTTGCATTAGCTCAACTTGATCAGTTTTTGAATAAGAACCTTAAGACTGTGTTGATTAAATCCTTAACTTCGGGCATTTTTACAACTAAATCATAAGCTTGTTTGATTTGGTCTTTAGTAATACCGAAGCTTTCAAGTAATTTATCTAACGGTAACTTAGAAATGATTGTTTCTTTAAGTTCATCATTAACTTTAATAGTTTCAATTATTGCGTTAACTAATTTAATAACTTCATCTTGGTTAACTGCTAATGTTGATAAATGTTTGAATAATGATTTAACAATGTTGTATGCATCTGATTTTAGTAATCCTTTGATGTATTCAACTACAGCACTTATAGTTTGGTTTGTATCTTTAGTTGAAATAAATGTGTCAACAAAGATATTTGCAACATTAGGTAATAATTTAGCAGAGATTGCAAATGAGTTTAAGTTTTGTAATAAATCACCTACAACTTTATCTAAATTAATTCCAGCTAATTGAATATTGTATTTTCTACCGAATGTATTGATTAAATCTAAAACAATAACTTTAGTTGAGTCAAATTTGAGTGTTTTTTCAATGATTAATTGAATTTTTGATTTAAGTGATTCAGTTTTTTCTGAGTTAGTCTTGAATTTTTCGATTACATCAAGTGGTAAATTGATGTAATTTGTTCAAGATTTATCCTCAAGCAATCATGGAACAAACTCAAGAAGTAAATCATCTATCTCACTAATTGAAATAAGTTCGTTTATAAAGTTTCCTAAATGTTCTTTAGTTGTGTATTGGAATAATGTATTTGAATCTGAAAGCTTTTTGATTTGTGAATTTACAAGTTTTGTAATTGTTCCATTATTTCTTAACGCAATTATTACTTTAGGAATTAAGTTAATAATTGTTTCATAGTTATCATTAACAACGTCAAGGTTAATGATTCTGTCAACAAATCCTTTAATATCTGAAAGAACTTGTTTGTTAATTAAATCTGATAATGCTTGTGGAATTTGACCTAATATAGCTAAGATTTGTTCATTTTCAGCTTGTGAGGCTTCTGTTAACTTATCAAAGAAGATATCCAAGGCAGGATTTACAAGTTCGAGTGAATCAATAACTGATTTTAAGTTATTTGATAAATCTCTGAACAATTTATCAACTTGAGGAGTAACTTCAATGTTTAAGGTTCCAAATAATTTCACAAGTGATTTATAAACAAAATCTTTTGTAACTTGGTTAGTTAATAATCCGTTTAATAATCCGGTTGTATCTGCTTTAACTGATTGTGGATCAATTAAAACAAACGCTTTCTTGATAATATCAATGTAAGAAGTTACATCAGCAAATTCGTTTGCTCTTTGAATTGCATTAGATGCGATCTTTTCAAATAAGTTTTTAAAGTGTTGGTTACTTAAAACAAATTCAAGAAGTGAAATTAATTCATCTTTAGAGAAGTAGTTTTCAAATGAATTTCCTGCTTTAGACATTATTTGGTTAACAATACTTGTAGCTAATTCGTTAGCAGGAATTACATTGAATATGTTGTCAATAATTTTTAATAAATCATTCTTGCTCTTTGTGAATAAGTCAGAAGTGATGACTTCTTTAAATGTTGAAACAACTTTTGTTTCAAATGCTGATGGATCTTTTGAAATTCTTTCCTTAATTGTTTTAGTAAATGAAGAAAGAACTGATGAAATTGAGAAGTTTGTAATTCCTGATTTTTTAATGTAGTTAATTAAAGCATCAAAAGCGATTTCTGAAACACCAAAGTTTCTATCGACAATTGAGTAAATGTTAATAATGTTTTTAGCTAATTGTTCAGGTTCTTGAACACCTGCAAAATATTTTGCATAATCAGGGTTCTTGATAAATGCTGCTAAAGCTTGTGAAAGTTTTTCAAGTGCATTTGTTCCTGTCATTACTTGGTCAATTATGCTTAGAACTTTTGGTTTGATTGAAGCAACAAAGTTTTCATTTGAAGCTATAGCAATAGCTAATTGGTCAAATGAGTTTGCTTCTCTTAGTGTTGAGTTATTATCAATAATAAAGTTTGTTACTAAATTAATAATGTCTTTAGTATTTTGTGACTTAAGAATATCAACAAATAAGTCTGATAAAACTTGAGCATCAATTCCTAATTTATCAGCAATTGATGCAACAGGTATCATTGCAGCAACTTTTTGGATATTTTCATCAACATAGTATTTAGAAATTACATTAGAAACTAATTCTTTGATTTGGTCCGAGTGATTTCAAATGTTTGAATTTAATAATGTTTTAATGTATCCAAATTCTTTAATGTTTAATAATGATTTTACATTTGAAGTAATGTACTTGATTAATTCATCTAAACTGTTTGACTCTTGTAGACCTGCATTAATGATTTCAATTAGTTGATCAACCATTGTATTTGTAGGGTTGTAGTTAATTAATTGATTTAATGTTTGTTTAAGTGCTGCATAGAATTCAAGTGGTAATTCTGAAGATAATAAACCTTGATCAGCAAGCATTTTATTTAATGCTTTATGCATTAGTTTATCTAAACCATTTGAACTTAAAATTGTATGAATAACACTTGCAAGTTCATATTTGTGCTCAGTTGTAACATTTGAATTTTTAAGAGCTTTGAAAATAACATCTTTAGGATTTGTGAAAATCGAGTCTAATAAATCATTATCAACAATTGCATCAACTAATGAGTTAAGTAATGTTGGTAAATTACTATTTCTTAAAACATCGTTAGCTACTTGTGATGCACCTTCTGATGAAACTAATTCACCTAAATTTGCGTCATTAATCATTGAAGTTAATTTTGTGATTGTTGAATCTTTAACTAAGATTGTTGAGACTAAGTAGTGTAATAAGTTTTTGATGAATTGTTTGTTTTCTGAATAAATAGGTGAAGCTAAGATTTTGTTTACAAATGCTTGCTTATCTTTATTAAATTCAGCAACAATTAATGAAACAATTTCATTTGGTAATGTTTTAATTGCACTTAATGGTTCATCTGCATTTTTAGCATTTGAAAGAACTTCAAACACCTTGTCAAATGCAGGTTGATAAATGTTTAATGAATTTAATAATGGAATTAAATTATCTACTAAATCACTTACAAAGTCCTTGCTTAATTGTGAATATAAGTCAGGAAGAGTTGATTTAACAACATTATTGATTAACTCTTTTAATGTAACTTTGTTATTTTCGTTTTCAAATAATTCAGAAACGAAATTACTTAAGTTAGATTTCATTTGCTCATAATCAAGCCCTTTAAGAACTGTGATTATTAAATCATTGTAAGTTGTAAATTGATCTGTAGTCGCAATTGAATTGAGAACATTTGTAAGTTGATTTAAGAATACAACTTTGAATGAGTCATTGTTTAAAACAAATTTAACTAATTCTTTTAAGTTATCAAATGAAACATAATTTTCAATCTTTTCTTTTAAGTTTGCAGGAACTTTGGCAAAAATTGATTCAAACATTTGTGAATCAGTAGCAATCTTGTTGTAAACATTTGTGATAATTTGATTAATATCTTGACCGTGTTTTGAAAGTAAGCTATCACATAAAATCTTGATTGCTTTGATAATGTTTGTTTCTTGATTTTCTCCACCAAATTCTTCTGCAAATGATTTCAAAATCAATGTACCTAAATCAGATAATTTTGTGTAGTTTCCATTTTGATTAAACTCTTCTAAACCACTATAGATATGTGCAAAAATGTTAAATGTATCACTGTAGTTTGGTAACAAGTCAAATAAATCAGAAACTAATCCATCAATGTTTTGAACATCTTGAAGTAATCAGCTAATTGATTCATTTGTTTTCACAAGGTCGATTATAAATCCAGTAACCATTTTCTTAATTGTTGGATTTGATTTTAATGCATCAAATGCAGTTTTAAGTGAATCCTTAACATCGTGAATAAAGTTAGCATCCTTAAGAACTAAAATTACTAAATCAGTTAAAGAAGATAAGTTACCAATTTGTTCTTGATTACTTAAGATAAAGTCAGTTAAACTTGTTCCAATATTTACAAGAGGTTCTGAAACAACAATGTCGTTAAGTAATTGTTTAAGTTCTTCTGCTGTAACATTAAGTTTTGTAGCAACAGAATCAAGATTTAAATTATTAATAAATTCTGAAACTTTATCATTTGTTTTAAGTTGTGATAATAATGATTGAATAAATTCTTTTAATGAAGCTTTTTCAATGTCACTAAGTGGTGCACTTAAAATATTTTTAATAAACTCAAATTCTGTCACCTTCAAGTTTTTAAGAATTACATTTGGCAATTGTGAAGTTAAACTGTTTAATGTAATGTTTTCATTATCGAATAACGCAATAACTTCGGCAACTAAATTGTTAAGTTTATTATCTGAACTTAAGTTGTTCACTAAGTTTGCAAATACAGTATTTAACATTGAATTGAATTTAGCATCGTAAGTAAATCCTGCTTTTTCAAGTAAGACTGTAAACACTTTTGTAAGAGTTTTGTTGATTGTTAAATCAGCAACTACATTATCAAGAATTGGTTTGATGTTCGAAGTTAATATAGTTTTGAATTCAGGTTTGTTGATTACTAAATTAATTAAGTCAGTAATGTTTTCAACTGTTTTTAATTCTGCAATGTTGTTAAAAATTAAATCAAGGACATTTGGA
The DNA here is from genome assembly GCF_034863345.1 of Mycoplasma sp. 1232. Taxonomy (NCBI): domain Bacteria; kingdom Bacillati; phylum Mycoplasmatota; class Mollicutes; order Mycoplasmatales; family Mycoplasmataceae; genus Mycoplasma; species Mycoplasma sp. 1232. Next base: position 25,692 of record NZ_JAYFFB010000004.1, on the reverse strand, counting down.
ATTAATGAATTAATTTGTTCTGTATCAAAAATCTTGTTAATAATTGTTTTAACTTCATCAATATCTGCATATTTAGCTAAAGTTTCATTTGAAGAAACTATAGAAATTAAAATATCTTTGATTTTTAAAACAATTGCATTGTTTTCATTTAATTCGGCAAATACATTTTTAATAATTTCTTTTCAGATAAGTGCATGAGAACTAAATGTTTCTAAGTTAGCAACTTTTTTAACTAAAGCAATAGGGTCAGAAGTTAATTTTGATTTTAAGAAATCAGTAATTTTTGAAGGTAATGCCCTTAAATCAGCATAAGGTGTGCTGCTTGATTTAATTGTTTCAAGTTGACTAAACACAAAATCAATAAGTGGATTAATAATGTCTAATGATTTTACAAAGTTTAATAACTCAACTTTTGAGTCGTTAACAAATGCTGTGATTTGTTCATCACTAGCTGCTTGGTTGTATTTTTTAGCAACCGATTTAAGTACATTACCAAGTAAGTTAGAAGCAAGTTGATCATCAGTTAAGTCAGAAACTAATCCTTGAAGGTGTTCTTTAACAATTTCTAAGTTAGGAATTACTAATAATTTTTGAATTAATGCATTTAAATCTTCAACATCAGCAAATTCTGCAAAATTATCTACATAAGATTCAACTAAGTAATTTACAAGGTTATGTAAGTTTTGATTTTTAAGCAATGAATTAACAAGTGAATTGACATTTTCTTCACCTACAAATGAAGTAATTTTTGTTGATGATAATGCTTTTGAAACCATTGAGGGGATGTTTAAACGATCAAGATTGTTTAAAACATTCTTGATAAGTTGTTTAATAAATGTTTGATTGTTTGTTACTAATTTTGAATCATTAATGAATTTAAGAATTTTGAAAACATTAAATTCATTTGTTTCTTCTTCAGAATCTGAGTTGTTCATTTTAGCAACGAAATTATCAATAGCAATTTTTCCTGCTTGATTTGCAATTTGTTTAATGTTGTCAAGTGAAGCTGATTCGTTTTGATTTAATAAGTCAGCAAATTGAGAAATAAAATCTGAAATAAACTCTTTAATTGATTCTGGTTTTACTCTTGTTAAGCTGTTTAATAAACTATCAACAAAATTATCTGATTGAGCTTTGATAAGTTGGTTTGATAATCCGTTATTTTCAAGTAAGTTTCATAAAATGTCTTTAAGAATATTTTTGGTAACATCATTTGAAACAATGTCTCATGCAAAATCAGAAATTGAGTTTGCAATTTTCTTAATGTTTTCTTTATCTGATAAGAAAACTTTGATTAATTGTTGTAAGTTTTCTACTTGTGCAAATTGTTCAGAGTTACTAATGAAACTTTCAAGTGCAAGTCCGATAACTTTTGAAATATTTGGATTAGTTACAATTTGAGTGATTAATGATTTAAGATCATCTTTTTCAATTTTGAAAGGTTCAACATATTTGTAAGCAAGGCCTGTGATTGCATCTGAAATCATTTCACTTTTTAGCGCAAATAAGTTTGTAATTACACCTTGAAGAGCTGAGATTAATTCAGGTTTTTTATATTTAATGAATTTTGAAGAAGCAATTGCTCTAATAAGTTTGAATAAGTTTTCCTCTTTAAGAACTGATTTAATTAAAATTTGAGGAATTTCCATTAATTCAAGTTTGTCTTCTCTGTTTAATCTTGATAATTCATTTTGGAAATCTAAGTAAATTTGTTGAATTAATCCTGAATTAACAATAGATTCAATGATTGTAACAAAACCATTTTCACCATTGTTTTCTGTATCTAGAATTAAATCCTTTAATTTACCTTCTGGATCAAGTTGTTTATAAAGTTCATTATTTGTAAGACCATTAATTGCTGAAGCAGTTACATTTCTAAATGTAGCTGACATTCTTAAAAGTCTATTAGGGTAATTATATGGAGTTCTAAGTTTGTTAATTTCATCAATGAATGGAATTGAAGAATCTAAATATGAATTTGTATCAGACCCAAATAATTGTAAGTTATTTACAAAAGGTTCAATTTGGTATTTTAGTGTTGTAGAGTCGGTGAGTAAATAATCTTGGTTAAAGTTATAAGTTGGATCAAAATTTGCGAGGTCAAAAGATGGAGATGTAAGTTTAATATACATATCCATAGCCATTTTTTTGTAACCCCTTGTGTTAGGGTGAATATCAATATAAACATCAGAAATTTCATCTGAATGAGCAGATCAATAATCAACATTGTATGCATTTAGCACATTAACATCTGTAATTTTTGCAACATCATACAATGAGCTGTTAATTTGTTGTAATAAAACTTGAGTCGGATCTACTGGAATGTTTCCTAATTTAGATTGGAAGAATTTATCAATCGCTCTTTTGAAACCAGAAAGTGGTAATGGGTAAGCTACTAAGTTAATGTTTGCTTTTGGAGCAAGTTTTTTAAGTTCATTAACTAAAAGTAAAGCTCTTTTTCTAACTTCTGGAAGTGTGTTTGTAAGAACTTTGTTGAAAAAGTCAATAATCTTTCCATAGTTAGGTTTTTCTTTTCTGAATTCATTAACAATTTCCATTGGTCTATTTTTTGAAACTGTATCAATTAGCAAGAAGAAAAAGTCATTAGCACTAATTGACATAGTTACTAAGTTTGCTTCTTTTAATTGCTCCTTGATGATTGGACCCATTTCTTGCATATTTTTGTTTTTGAAAGTTTTGTTAACAGCAGGTCAATCAGGTGTGTCGTTGTAAGGGTTGTCATAGTCGATTCCGAAAATTTTAAATCAGTCAACTATACGAGCGCCAGAAGCTGCGAAGTTTTCAAAATATTCAAGTCTATTATTTGAATTTTGATTTAGTAATCTTGCTAAAAACGCAGCATAAGAAGCTCCGGTGATTTCACCGTTAGCTTCTAATTTACCTGGATAATCCTTTGGAAGCGCTCCATCATATCCTGCAGTGATTGAATCCCCTAATGCAACATATCTAATTTTTTGATCTTTTGATATGAAGTTATTTGAAACAAGACGTTTAGATAATTTTTCTTTAGCACGTTCAACATCAGTTTTTCCGTCAGGGTTTTGATTTGAGTCATTACCTCCGTTTTGAGAACCGTTACCATTATTTGCTCCTGGTTCAGTAATTTTAATTTCGCCAGATCGATCAACTGGTTTGGGGTTAATGATGATTGGTGCATCACCATCGTTTAAATCAGTTCATCTACCGATTGGTTTTGATGAACCTGGCGCTTGACAAGACGCAGAAACAACACTAGCTGAAGTTAAGATTGCAGCTAATGAAATTAACGTTAACTTTTTTTGTTTTTTCATAATCACCTCTCTTATATACACTATAAGTGTATATAAAACTAATTTCATAAAATTTTACCAAATTAAAGAGTAAACAAGCAAATTGCAAAAATTGTTAAACTATTTTTAACAAAGCTAAAATAAAAAGAGCAAGCTTTTAACTTTTATAGCTTGCTCATAGTATTAAAAGTTTTAATTTGCAAATGGATTGAGTGAATTTAAAACACAATAAAATATTCTACTTCAGTACAATAATGAGATTAATTGTCCTAAAGTTTCTTCAAAATTGTTTGCAATTTCAATTGTAATTGAGTTAACTTCGTTATTAAAACTTGATAAATAATTAACAAAAGTTTGATAAGTTTCATCTTTAATTTGATTAATTGATAAGTTTTGAAACTTGTCAATTAAGTCATCATTTTCAAGATTTGAAGATAACTGATAATCAAAGAATCTTTGTTTAATTAAACCAAAAGTAACAAATTTATTTCCCTTTCCTGAAAGCAATGGCTGAGTATAAGTTGCAATTTGTTGTGGAAAGTTTATTGATGTGCTAATTGTTTTAATTTGCTTAGTTGTATTATTGAATTGATTTGCAAATCAAGCGAAATAATTATTTAAAAATGAATCATATGAAACAAAAACATTAGCAAATCCATCTTCTTTGTTTTTAAGAACACTTTCATTGATTAATAAAGCCAATTCAAGTGCTCTGTTGAAATAAACATCAGGATTAAGAATATTTTTTGAAGCTTCAACATAACCATTAATAACTTTTTGAATATTAATCCCCTGAAGTGACATAATCAATAATCCGATTTCACTTAATACACTATATTCTGGATGGACATCATTTGAAACAAATAAAATATTGTTGCTTGCAAATTTAAATTTGCTTAAGTTTGAAAAATTAGTTTTGCTACCTACATAAAACATATGATTTTTGATCATAAATTCATTTGAATGTTGCTCAAAAATATTTGTAATGTATGAAATTCATTCATTTTCATAATCACTATTTCCGGTTTCATTTAAAAACATAAAACCAACATTATCGCCAATTCCATTTTTAAAAGTTTGAATTAACTGTTCAATTTTATTAATTGGAATTGATCGATTAATAAAGATTAATTCAATTTTCTTATCCTTATTAATATCGATTTGTCCAAAAATAAATTCCATTGCAGCTTTAATTGAAAGTTCAATTGTTTTAGAAGTTCAAATAATTAACTTAGAAATATTTGTTGAATATAAATTGTTGCAAAATTGAATTATTTTATCTACACCGTTGAGCCCAAAGTTTAATGCAATATCATCGAAACCTAAATATGATGAACCATCAAAATTTAAAGATTTAATTTTATCGATTACTTCTGAAGCTTGCTTTTGTTGAATTTGCAACTCGTGTTGAGATTGAAAATAATTTTTCTTAATTGAAATTACTTGCATTTAACTACTTATTCTTGTGATTATTATTTTTATTGTCGTATTTCTTATTTTCAACAAAATAACTATTTGTGTAATTAATTAAATTTCTAAATCCATTTTTTGTCGCTTTTAGTTCATTGTAATATTTTTCTCTTTTGTAAAAGTCTTTCCCTTGATGGTTTGGGTGATTTTTCTTAAATGAACCTAAACCTTGTTTTTTATTGTTATCAAAATTTAAAACAATAAAGTTGATAATGTCGCCAATTGAAAATAAATCTGACATTTGGTGATGTGTAAAATCTGTAATGTCTTTTCTGTAAATTAAAAATGAATTACCATATTTGTCGTGAAGTTTTATAAACTTTGAACCTGATGTAATTATTTTTGCTGAAGCAACGTCACCAGTTTTGTAGCCTAAAAATGATTGTGAATTTTCTTTTCTTGAAACTTTTGAATTTTGCTTATTAATGTTTTTATTAAGTAGTGTATTCATAATTATTTATTATTATAAATAATTTATTTTTTTATGTATGAAACTAAAAGGACTATGACATAGAAATAAAAAGTTTTAAGTTGCATAAAAAAATAAGCTATACAGCTTAAATTTCTTTTTTGACTTTGACTAATTCAATTTTTGAATTTAGCAATTCTTGCTCTAGTTCTTTAATATTTTCAAGTTCATTTTCAAGTCTTAAAGCTTCCTGGATTGTGGGTTTTGTAACTGGTTCTTTAGGCGCAAATAGTTCACAAGTTTCATTAGCTTTAATAATTGAAATATTTTCTGTACCGATTTTTCTAGCAATATCAATAATATCATTTTTATCGTATGTTAATAATGGACGTAAAATTTGCATTCTTGTCGCTTCTCCAATTGTTGATAATGATTCAATTGTTTGAGATGCAACTTGGCCTAAATTATCACCATTTGAAATTGCTTGTTGATTATATTTTTGCGCTATTTGCTCAGCTATACGGTAAAAACTTCTTCTCATTAAAGTGATTTTGTATGATTCTTTTGAAACAAATGAAATGTAGTTCATTAAGTGTGAGTAATCTGCTATCAATAAGTTTGATGTTACTTGATATTTATTTAAAACTTTAACCAAATTTGTAATTTTTTCTACAGTTCTAATATCTGTTTGAGGGGGTGTGATAAAGGTTAAAAAGTCAACCTTGAGTCCTCTTTTCATCATTTGTCAAGCAGCGACTGGAGAATCAAAACCACCAGAAATAAGGTGAAGAACTTTACCTGACACTCCTACAGGTAAACCACCTAAACCTTTAGTGTAATCAGAGAAAATGTAAGTTTTTCCGTTTCTAACTTCGACATAAAAAGTTTGGTCAGGATTATGTACATCAACTTTAAGTTTTGTGTTTTTTAAGACTACACCACCTAGGTAATTGTTAATTTGATCTGATGAGAATTCAAACTTTTTGTAATTTCTTCTAGCAGCAATTTTAAAAGTTTTTGAATCAGGTCTAATCGATGATAAAACTGCATTTGCGAAAACTTCCATATTATTTTCAACAACCATAACCGGTGAGTATGAACTGATTCCGAATACATAATTTAAGTTATTCATATTTTCTTCTGAATAAGGTAAATACATTCTGTCAAATTCAACTTCTGGAGTTACACCAACAATGTGTTTAATATTAATTGCAAGTTGATTAATAAACTGTTTTCTGTTTTTCTTTTTCAGCACTAACTCGCCGTAACGAATCAAAATTTTACTGTACATATTTCTCCTTTATTAAAAACTTTTTAAGTGCTAAATAAGCATTTTTATAATTATTTTCTTCTTTAATTACATTCTCAATACTTTTGCTAATATCAATGTAATTAGCAAAAGTTTCTTGATTATTTATAAATGAGTCATTTCTTTGAAGTTCTAATCTTATATTGTTATAGATTTCTTTGTATTTTGCGTTGAGCGAAATCACTTTAATTAAGGCAGCTAATTTACTAATGAATTCATCTCAAATTGTCTTAATTTTATTTCAGGACTTTTGTTTTTTGAAATTTCTTTCATATAAATAAATTAATTCAGTTCTTAATTTATTTATTTTTGGATCATTTGGAATTTCAGGATGATAAATGCAAGATAAATAAGTATCAATAGCTTCATCAATTTGAATTTGGAAATTATCATTTAGTTCTTTTAATTCTTTAGATTTTGATTGAATAACTACATTAGTTTTTTCATAATTTTCATATTTAACAACTAAATCTTGAACTAATGTTTGAATGTTTTTTAATGATTTATTTTCAAAAGATTGTTTGATTTTGTCAAATGCGTTCTTTACTGATTCATAATTTTTTTGTTGAATACTATTTGGTGCAAGTATGTTTTTGTGAGTTTTATTCAATTTAGAATATAAATCACGAATAATTGGAATTGTTTGATCAATGAAATCTTTAATAGAAAACATTGAATTAACAAGGTTGACTAATTTGTAAAAAGTTCTATAAACTGACTTGATATTTGCATCTAAAGTTTCAGCAGTATTTTTACCTTTAATAGCTGATTGCAGTGTTGTGGTTTTATCCTTTAACTCTATTAATTTACCTTTAATTTGCTCATTATTTTTATCTTTTATAGCTTGCTCAAGCACTTTTGGTAGAGATTCAAAAAGTGAATACTCAATATTTTTTGATGCAAAAATGATTTTTGTATAGTTCTCTAACTCTTCTTTTCTCTTCGTTATGTTTTCAAGAGCTCTTAAGAAATCAGCTTTAACTTTAAGATCGTCAATTAATGTGATTTGAATTGATAATTCAGCTAATTTGTTTTGAAGATTTTCATATTGATTAGGTATTGCTTTCTCATAACTTTTAAGCTTACCATTTAAAAAGTCCCTAATCTCCAGGATTGTTGAAGTGATTTCATCAATGTTGTTTCAGTTCTTTGAATAGTCATCTGAAATTTTGTTAAATTCTATTTGTTTTTTAGAAACTTCTTTTTGTTGTTGTTTAATTGCTTTATATTTTTTGTAAGATTTAACTTTTTGTTTTTCGGCTAGCAATTCATCAAGTTCAGAAAGTTTAACTGAAATTTCTTGATTTATAGTTTCGATACTTTGTTTCACTTCAATCAATGAATTAAGCATATTCTGAAGCTCGTTATTAAAATAAGTCGTTGTTTTAACTTTTGAATATAAAGATTGATTTTGATGATTTTGTTTAGTTATCGCATCTTTTGAGCGTATACTAAATTTTTGTAATGATTGTTTAAATAAGTTCACAGAAAGCAAGTAGACTAAAAGTAAAAGAACAATAATTGAAACAATTATTATAAGTATGAACAATACTTTTGCCATAATCTCTTACCTCCTGAGTCTATTATTAAATTTTCTATATTATATTACTTTTAGCTCTAAATGATAGCCTTATCAAGCTGTCTAAAAACTAATTTAAAGCAAAAAAGCAGATAGCTTTTCTATCTACTTTTAATTTCAAAATTCAATACTATTTGTAAGCTAATTTTTCTTCATACATTTCTTTATCAAATGCTTTGATAAATTCAGTCATTAAATCAATTGTAGCTTGAATATCAACAAGTGAAGCTAATCCAATTGGACTGTGTAAGTATCTTTGTGGAATTGAAATTGTCATAACTGCAGCACCACCAGGAGCAAATTGTAATTCAGCTGCATCAGTTCCTCCACCCTCAGCAACATATTTGTAAGCCGGAATTTCTTTTGTAGCAGCAATATTTGTTAATACATTAATTAATTTTGGATCTGGCAATGTTCCACCATCTTTAACTAAAAGACTGACCCCTTTACCTAAAACTGGTGTTCCAGGTTTTGCACCTGTTGTATCGTGTGCAGCACCTGTGTCAACAGCAAAAGCAACATCTGGATTAATGATTGAAACTGATGTTTTAGCACCTCTTGTTCCAACTTCTTCTTGAACTGTTCCCACTAAGTAAACATCACATCCTAATTCTAAATCAGCAATATTATTTGCAATAAATTCTAAAGCAGTCACACCCGCTCTATTGTCCATTGCTTTTCCACCAATAATGTTATTTGCAAAATGAATTGTTTCTCCAGATAAGAAAATTTTGTCCCCAATTTGAATGTGTGCTTCTTCAACTTCTTTTTTAGATTTGAAACCTAAATCAACAAATAAGTCTGATTCTTTAAGTGCAACTGTGATTTTGTCTCTATCCATAATGTGGATACTTGTGTGTCCGAATACACCATAAAATCTTTCATTTGTTTTTGATGAAACTACAACTGCTTTTGTCCCAATAACTACAGATGGTCAAACACCACCAATTGTTGTAACTAATATGTTTCCGTTTTCAGCAATTGATTTAACCATATAACCAACTTCATCCATGTGAGCAGCTAACATAACTTTAGGTGCATTAGCAACTTTAGATTTTTTGAAGAAAATAATTGAACCAAATGCATCACGTGAAATTTCAAAACCTGGTTTAATGTTTTTTCTTAATTCATCTGCAACTGGTTCTTCAAATCTAGAAATAGCTTCAATTGACATATATTTTTCTAATCTAGAAGCTAATTTTTCATATTTTTTTTCCATACAAACTCCTTATATTTATAGATGTTATAAATTTTATACATTTTTAGCTTTTATTCCACACATAAGCTAATCTTTTTTATGAATATAAGTACTTGCTATTTCATCAAAATACATTTGTAAATATTTCTTCATTTCAGGTGTTAAATTTCTAATTTGATTAAATGATTTACTTAACTTTTCTTGGCTATCATTTGAAATTTTATCCTTGCGAATAAAACACAACTTTCCACTTGTGTCTCAATAAATAAGATTCTGTTTATCATAAATTTTGTGAATATCAGGTGATAAATTTAATAAATTATTTACATCAGAAATCATCATTAATGCATCTCTTTTAAATTTATCTCTTAAATCAATTATATTTTTAGAAAATCATTTTTCTATTTCATTTCTTATTCTTTCCCTTATTTTGTAAACAGGATAAATATGAGCTCTTTCAATTATTGTATTTTCTTCTAAATTAAATGATTGAATTGATTCAGTGGGAATTTTTTGGACTTTTGATCTAGTCCTTGAAATTTGATTTTCTATTTCATTTTGAATTTTAAATAATGTTTCTAGTGATTTTTTAACTCTTTGGATTTTATTTCTAAATTCTTCTCTAGTTTCATCATCATTAAGACCTTTTGTTTTATTTTCGTATTCAATTGTATGAATTAAATCTTGAATAGGTAAAAATGAATTGTTACCACTATTTTTGAAGTAATTAATAAAATCATTTTCATTTTCTTTTTTTAAAGAGCTAAGTAGATTGTTAAAATCATCTTCATTTGCTATAAAGTTCTTAAAACTATTGTAATATCAATTGTCTTTAATAATATCCAAATACATAAGTGGATTATTTTTTAGATTTTCATAACTAGACTTTACTTCGGAACTGTTGGGTTTTTCATAACTACCTGTTGGATTATTACCTTTTAATACACCAATTAAGTTATTAAAAGTTCCTTTATAATCAAAATTAACATAATAATTCAGAGCAGCTAATTCCTGATTATTTAAAAATAAGATATTTTTATCATTTTTGTTTTCTCTAGGTTCTTGTTTTAAACTGCTACCGATAAGTGAAAATAATTTTTCCCTACATTTAAATGTGGTGGTTTTATCTTTAAATCATCTTGTAGTAGTTTTTAAATCTAAGGATGTACCTGCAAGAAATTTTATATATCAATAAATTAATAGTCCATTTGAATCAAAAAAGCAATAGATTTTTGCATTAAAATGATTTTTGCTGTTTTCTTTAGAAAATACGTTTAAAATGCTATAAATTTTAATTTGTTTTTTTAAATTTACAAATTCACTAGATTCAAAATTCATAATAATTAAAAATATTTTTTAATAACTTCAGTAAATATATCTTCTAAAACTTCAACAGATATGCTGTTTCCGGCTGTAAAAATCATTTTATTTTCATGAACTAAACCGGTTTGGCGAACCTTTAATGCATCAACTTTATCGAACCCCATATATAGATATGCTTCTTCTGAATTTATTAAAACTAATTTTTCTTCTTCTAATAAGAATTTCAGTCTTGCATTTGCACCAGAAGCTGTTAATGTAGGGCCTTTGTGATCTGTTTTATAAATGTAAGATTCACTATTGAAATTAGTGTATCCTAATAATCTAGACTTATTGATTTTGTTTTTAGTTAATGTAAATGATGTCTTTTTGTATAAAGTTAATAATTTTGTCAGATCAATATGAACAGCATTTTCATCAATGATTTGATTGAGCATTAAGTTTTTTTCATTCTTTTGAATGAATTCAAAATCTTCGCCATCTAAAATAGAAACCATAAAAACTCTTTCTCTATTTTGAGCCGAACCTGAATCAACTGCATTTAAAACTTTTCAATAACTTTTATAACCCAATGTTTCCAATGCATCTATTCATTTGAGAAAATCGTTTTTGAATTTAGATGAAACCAATGCTTTAACGTTTTCTAATAATAAGACCTTAGGTAATCTATCTAAATTATTTTTAAGAATTCTTTCAATTTCATACAATAACCCTGATCTTGTGTTTTCGTTAATTCCTCTTTGTTTACCTTGTTGTGATAAATCTTGACAAGGAAATGAATAAGTAAAAATATCTATGCTTTTAGGTAAAGTGTTATAAGCAGTAATGTCTGTACCGCTCTCTCTCTCTCTCTCTCTCTCTCTCTGAAGCCATATCTTTCACTCATATAGTCATTATCAACATATGAATAAAGATAAGAGAATAAATTTCTTAATTTATTTTCTGGCATTCTCATAAAGTATTTTTTATTAACTGGTTTTTTGGAGTCGGCAGAAAAAAGATACTTGTTTAATTTATCAAGCATTTCTTCTTTAGTCAACTTATTTTCTGGTTCTAATATACCGTAGTGAATGCTTAAATATGATACAATGGCATCAATATAAAAATCACATGTTCCTAGTGATTTAACTGAAAAATTCAATTTCTTAGATATATTTTTTAATGCTTTGTATTGCGAACCTATTCCTGCAAACATTTCGAATAATGTAATTTCTTTTTTCATGATTTTTTTATTTTAACGGAATTAGAGAAGCATAATTAATAAGTTGAAATATTTTTTTAATTGAATTAAGAAAATCTATTTTTTATATTATAATATTTTTAATTATTGGGGTAGTACTCAAGAGGCTGAAGAGGCGGTCCTGCTAAGACTGTAGTGGTGGCAACACCAGCGGAGGTTCGAATCCTCTCTGCCCCGCCAATTGTTAACAAATCACTCTTTGAGTGTTTTTTTATGCACTTTTTTACCCCTTTGTACATTTTTGAAGAAATTTACTAAATATATGTATGAAAAAGATTAGTTGATTCAATATATTATTAGTAATTATTTGTTTAAGCTCAGGTGTTTTCATAAGTGTTGTTAAATTTACAGAAATAAAACAAACAAAGAAAATAGATGACGAACTAAATAAGCAAAAGAAAATTTATAAATATACAGTAGCTGGTAATGTATTATTTCCTGCTACATTTGAATCAGACAAGCCTTTAACATACAGAGATCTTTTTAATAAAGTAAAGCTTAAAACAAGTTCAGATATAAGTAATTACAACCTAGATGATTTAGCAACTACATCTGGTGTCATTAATGTTGGTTTAAGAAAATACAAAATAAAATGAGAAGAAATCAAAGATGTTGAGACTTTAAAATGATTGGGTCTAAACTCAAGAGTTGCAAAGTTAATTTATAAACATCGCGAAAAGAATGAAAGTTTACACTCATGACGAGAATTGCTAGATATAAAAGGAATTTCTACTCGTACTATAGAATACTTACAAACGGTTATAGAATTAACTTAAGATGGTTTAATTTCTTTTTAATTTTATCTGTATTTTGTTTTTTGCTAGTCACTTCTGATTTAATTTTGTTAGTATATTTAATTCCACTCTTTATTTTTTCCATTATCTTAAAAAGAAATGATTTCGTAATTTTGTTAGCAATATTATTAACATTTTTGATATTTTTTAATCTCAAACATATTATTATAAATGCATGATTCTACAGTAACAAAGGCGTCTCCGAAACTTACACAGTGATTGATATGTCGGATAAAGCTCTTTATGTTGAGGATAAATTTATGAATAAATTCATACTCAATAGGTCTGAATTAAAATCTGCTAAAGACCAAATAACTATCTATTCAAAAATATTTATTTGAGGAACATTGAAGGAAATTAAAGAAAAATCAAATTACTTGCTAGCTAATGAAATTGATTTTTTAATTAAACCTAACAAAGTTATTGTTGTTAATAATTGATTCAATTTAAGACATATGTTTTATAACCATTTTCTAAACAAAAATAAAGCATATTCAGATTTTATTTTCCCATTAATTTTTGGTATAAACACATCTACAAATAATGAAACATTAACTACCTTAAAAGAAATGGGAGTAGTTCATTTAATGATTGTTAGCGGTCTACACCTGGGTACTATTTACGTATTCGTTAGAATGATATTTTCAAAATTTGATAAATATGGAATCTTACAAATTATTATGCTTACTATTTATTTTCTATTTTGCAAGAAATCAGTGTCAATCATAAGAACTTATTTATTTATACTTGTCATTCATTTTTGAAAAATATTTAAAAAAGATCAAGAATTGAATGTCGGTTGTCCAATATTCGTAATAGCATTTTTGTTCTTATCTTTTAGACCTTATAGTGTTATGAATTTAGGTTATTGACTATCATATATTTTAACTATTGTTATGTTAAATGTAGATTTGAACAAATTTTGAAAACCTAAAAAATGAAAGCAAAAAGCAGCGAACTTCTTTGGAGGTTATTTCGTCCCCTGGTTCATTTCTATATCCATAATTAGCGCATATATAAGAGAAATTAGTTTAATATCTTATGTTTACTCAATTATTTTGACACCAATATTTCAGTTTTTAATTATTTTCTTTACCTTAACTTTACCAATAACTTTTATAGCAGTTCCATTTGCTGAGTTAGCGCAATCTTTCATCCAGCTATTATCAAAAGCAAATGTGACATATAAGTTTTATTATCAATTTTGATACTACATAATTTATCCTTTTATATACATTTACATTTCCAGATTAATGTTCTTAAAAATGAAAAGATTAGAGAAAGTTAGATCATCCGACTTTATAAAACATAGGATAGCTGAACTTGAATTAAGAATGGAGAAATTAGAATATGCAAATTAGTTCAAATAATAAAAATAGAGGGATGTTTTTAGAAAAAATAATCAACAACACTATAGCTTATTTATGACAAGAAAACATTGCATTCATCGAGAAAAAGAGCACTCCTCTTGATATAAAAAATATTCAATCAAAGACTAAAAATAATGTCTTGGGTTCATTTAGAATTAAGAAATCAACAGTGGATTACGTAGGTATGTATAATGGTCAATTTATTTGTTTTGAAGCCAAGAGTACAAATAATAATTCACTCACTAAAAAATTATTTAAGAAACATCAAATCGAATATTTAAACCTTATACATAGCAATAAAGGTATTTCTTTTGCTATTGTGTACTTTTCATTATATGATGAGTTCTACAAAATAACTGTTCCAGAATTATTACAATATTTTAAAAATAAAAGTAGTGTCAAATATGAAGAAATAAAAAGAAATTCTAAAAAGTTATTTTTAGAATTTCCTGGATATTTAACATTTTTAAATTAAGCTTTAAAATCTATTAATTCACGTAAGTATTTTGAAGGTGTATATTTAACAACACGTCTTTGTGGAACCACAATAAAATCAGCATCATTTTCTGATTTTTTGAATTTGTTTACCATTTTTCTTTGTGGTTTAACTGTTGTTGAAAAAATTCCTAAATGTGATAATCTAACTTTATCTTCCATGATTAATTGTTCTTTAAGAACGAAAACCATAGCATCGAAAACTCTTTCAACATCTCTTGGTGTCATTTCAGCACGATCTGCAACTTCTAAAATGTATTCTTTTTTAGTCATTTCAATGTCTCCTTTTAAAAGCTTGTAATAACAATATTATAATACAAAAAAACTTTTTTCCACAATTTTTAGGGATAAAAGTAATTATTTTTGTTTGATTGTAGGTTTAACTTTTGTTAAAGCGATCTTATCATAATCTTTGAAGCCAAGTCCATAATACATAGCACCTGCAATTTTGTTACTGAAAAACAAAACAGGTGTTTTTTCTATGTATAGTATCCTTTCGCAAATGTTCATTACACAATCCTTTGCATAACCTTTCTTTCTTGCTTCAGGAATTGTGAAAACACCTCCGATCATGACTGCATCTTTTGATTGACAGTTAATTGATGCATGTGATAAAACTTTCTCATTTTCATCTTTTAGCACATATCCTCAATATGCACCTTTTTCAAATGATCTTTTTAAGTGTTTAATATCAAGCGTATGTGATGATAGTCCTGTAAATTCAGGAATTAATTTTCTACTTTCAATGATATTTTCCAGATCTGAAATTTTAATCATTGTTGATTTTAAATTGTTTGGTTTCTTAAAATCTTTTTTATTCAAAGTTAAAACATATTGATAATTAGGGACAATATTATTTCCAATAATTACTGATAATGCATTATTTAATTCGTTATAAAGTTCTTTTTGATAGACAAAGTTCTTGATATTATATTTTTTAACAATATTCTCTAAATCTTCGTATTTACCTCTTAATTTTCTTCCGAAAATTAACAATGTATCATGGAATCTATAAAAAATTAAAACAGGTCTTTCATTTACATAATCAATGTAACTATCAATATTTTCGCCTTCTAGACCAAATGTTTCAATATCTGCAATTAACATCATATTAAGGTATTTATCTTGTGTATAAAGGAATTCTAAAACTCTATCTTTATAGTCATTAGTTAGCTTTAACATTTTTCTCATATTTTAATTATACTCTTTTGTAATAAAAATAACCAGTGTATACTGGTTAAATAAATCAATTTCTCTTTGTGATGGTTCTCTCACTAATATAGTTTTTATAGTATGCATTATTGAAAGCAATACCTAAGAACATAAAGTAAACAACTCAGTTTATAAAGAATGCAATTGTAAGGAAGAACCCTACAGGACCACCATATTTGTCATAGTTAATGTGTTGATTAATTGTTTTAAACAATAAAACTAATAAAACAATTGGAGTGGTTGATAAGATAGCTCCTTTATAAATAGATTTAATGGTTAACTTAAATGATGGAATAAGCTTGAATAAACCAACTAACATTACAAACACAAAAACAAATGAAATTAATATGTAAACAAACGTATTTAATCAAATTGTTCCATTATATTTTTCTGTTATTTTTATTTCAATGATGATATCGATTGTTGAGAAAAATCAGAATAATATTGATACAAATAAAACTAAGAATAATCCTTTTATTTTATTACCTCAATATGAACCAATTTTATTATGTTTGTAAATGTAGTTATTTGCTGAAATTAACTTTCCATATCCTGTGCTTGATATATATAGTGATGATAAAAATAGGAAAATGTTAGGTAGCAATGCTTGTAAATTGAATGCAGACGTACCTTGGTCTTTCATTTGAATGCTTTGTAGGTAGTTTTGCGACCCAGGGATGAATCTTGACATAATAATTGTTATGAAGTTATCTTGGAAATTACTTCCAACTAGATTGTTATAACCTGGAATAAAACCGAAAAATATGTTTAACAAGAAAACCACATATATTACAGGAACAAATGATATTAATAAGTAAAATGCAGTAGACAATCAAATAAAGTTATATTCATTACTTGTGAATTTACTATATACATTATCCACGACTTTTAAACGTTTTCTATGATCTGATTCATTTCTAACTCAAATCAGTATGCTTGCGAAAAATCTAATCAAGCATTTCTTGATTATAAACTCATAAATCTTTGAGAAAAATGTAAATCTTTCAGGAAAAATTAAGTTTTGATGAAAGGTTTTTTTAGTTTTTTTAGTTACATTTTTAAGTTTTATTAACTTATTATAATCAGTGTTTGTATTAGTTTTTTTGTTTAATAAACTCATTGATTTTTTCTAAAACAATATCATTTGACAACTGTGGATTAACTTGTCCATTAGTTTCTTTCATTAATGCGCCAAGTATAAATTTAATAACTCTTTCAGGTCTAGTTTCATATTCATCTAACATTGAAATATTATTTTTAATAATTGTGTCTATATAACTTGCAATGATATTTTTATCTGTTATTTGTTTTAATTTGTGCGCATCTAATAAGTCATTTATGTTACCTTTATAACTTGGTAATAGTGTTATAAGTTTTTTAAGCGACTTACTTGAAATAACTTCTTGATCTAATAATTGTAAACTTTGAACTAAATATTCAGGTTTAATATCAAGATCAATAACGTGTTTATTTTGTGCATTTGCTAATGAAACTACTTCTGAGAAGAAAATTTTTGATAAAGCTTCCTTATTATCATAATCAATAGAGTCAAAATAATTAGCTAATGGTATATCATCAATTAAACTGTTAATGTAAATATCTGCAATATTTGCATCTTTATATCTTTTTACTTTTTGGTTTGGAAGCTCATTTAATTTAACATTATCAATAAATGATTGTGATAACTTAATGATCGGAATGTTTGGGTCTGCAAAATATTTGTAATCAACAGAACCTGTTTTAGTTCTCATAACCACGTTTGTGTTAGTTTGATCATCAAAACGTTTTGTTTGTTGTAATATTTCTTCACCTTTAAGAAGTTTTTCTTTTTGAATTTTAATTTCATTATCAATTGCTTTTTTGATGTTAGAAATTGAGTTCATATTTTTTATTTCAACTTTTGTACCAAATTTATCTACACCATAAGGTTTAAGCGAAATATTAATATCGGCTCTTAAGGTTCCTTGTTCTAATTTACCTTCAGAAATATCTAAAAATTGCACAATTTTTCTAATCATATCAACATATAATGCAGCTTCTTCACCGCTTCTAATCACTGGATAAGTTACAATTTCAATTAAAGGGATTCCAGCTCTATTATAATCCAATTTTGTAACTGAATCATCGTGATGTTGTCTTGCAGTGTCCTCTTCAAGGTGAATTCTTTCGATACCGATTTGTTTTAATCCATTTGAAGTTTGAATTTCTACATAACCATTGCTTCCGATTGGTCTAAAAAACTGTGTAATTTGATAACCTTTTGGTAAATCTGGATAAAAGTAGTTTTTTCTATCAAAATGTAATTCATCATCAATTTGCATATTAAGAGCTTTTGCAAGTTTGATTCCATATTCAACTGCTCTTTTATTAACTTGAGGCAATGTTCCTGGGTAAGCTAGGTCAATTTGGTGTGCTTTTGTATTAGGTTCTGCATTAAAGTCAATTCCGGCTGGCGAAAACATTTTTGTTTTAGTTTTTAATTCAACGTGAATTTCAATTCCTATAATAGTTTCAAAATTATTCATTTAAATCTCCTATAAGTTCTTCAAAGTATTCTGCATAACCTAATAATTTTTCATCTGAATATAATTTTGTTTCAAGAGCTAAGTTATATGGCATATTTTCATATTCACCTAATGGAATTGTTATTGATGGGTGACCTGATAAATTTGCACCAGTTAAAATAAAGTCCATAACACCATTTTTTGATTTATCTTCAAATAATGGAGCAATACCTACATAAGCCGGAAAGATTAAAACATCGCCTTGTGTTTTCAAGTCCTCAAAGTATTTAGCAATAACTCTTCTAGCTTTTTGAGCTTTAATAAAAATTTCTTCTTGATTTTCTGAATATAAAAAGTAACTTCCTAAACTTAATCTCTCTTGAACCATTTTTCCAAATTTTTGACTTCTTGTATTAAACATAACTTCTTCTCAAGAGTTTCCATCAACTCTTGAACCAAAAGCTATTCCATTTAAGTTGGCTAAATTTGAACTAGCTTCAGAGAAAGAAATGATTTTATAAACAATAGAAATTGTGTTTAAAATATCAAAATTTGGTTGCACCAATTTGACTTCTATACCTTGATCTTTTAATTTTTCGAGTAACTGGTTAAACCTTGCATTCACATAATCTTTTGTTAATGAACTAAAATCAAGAGCAACTACTGATTTTGGTTTTGTTTTAATTACATTGTTTATTTGAACGTCAACTGAAGTCATATCTTTGACATCTTTACCAAAAACAGCTTGTGCAGTAATGATTGCATCATTTACATTATGGGTAAAGTAAGCAACTGTATCTAATGACGAAGCATAAGCAAACATTCCATATCTACTAATCGCACCATATGATGGCTTAAATCCTACTAAACCATTGAATGAAGCAGGTAATCTAACACTATCTCCAGTATCTGAACCTAATGCAATTCCTATATTTTTTGTCATTGTTGCAGCTGAACCTGATGAAGAACCACCGACATAACGTTTAGTATCTTTAGGGTTAACTATTAAACCATAAGCACTATGTGTTCCTGTACCTCCTAAAGCTAATTCATCATTATTAACCTTAGCAACCGGAATTGCACCATTTTGTAAAAGTCTTTCAACAACAGTAGCATTGTAACAAGGTTTGAAGTTTTCTAAAATCTTACTTGAAGCTCTAGTGATTTTATCTTCTGTGGCAAAAACATCTTTGATAGTTAAAACAACACCATTGAGTAGATTGCTTGAATTTGAAACTTGTTTTGATTTTTCGTATAAGCAGCTAACTGCATTATTTTTATCATTTTGAAGTTCATTGTATGCAGCTTCAAAATTACCTTTATTTAAAAATTCTCTACTCATTATTTAACCACCTTTGTAAGTAAAATAAAGTCACTATCTTTTTCTTTTGCATTATCTAAAATGTTTTCTTTTGAAACTGAATAACTCATATCTTCAATGTCCTCACGTAGGAGTTCTAAAATAGGCTGCTCATTAATTCTTTCCATTGGTTTTACATTTAATAAATCAAGTTTGTCAAGAAGTTTAATTCCATCTTGAATATCTTTTCAAATTAACAAAATTTGTTCTTGAACTTCTTTAGTAGGTTCAAACATTAATGATTTAACTATTTGGTTTAATTTTTCAATATCTAATTTTTCCATAATTAACCTTTCTTTCAATTAGGTAAGCAATATAACTCTAAATCATTTAAATAACTTAAATTATTCTTCATATTTTTATATTTAACATAATATGAATGTAACATTAATCTAGTTTCTTTTTTACCACCATACTTTTTGTCACCGTAAATAGGGAAACCTAAATTTGACAAAGTCACACGAATTTGGTGCTTTCTGCCTGTTTTAATTTGTGCAATTTTTCGATTTTTTTCTGAATAAAATAAAGTTGTAGCTTGCTTAGCGTCTTTTGTATTATTTTTTGAAACTTTCATTTTTTCATTTGATTCATCTTTGTAAATTCAATTGTTAACTACAAAAGGTTTATGTTCAAAAAAGTTGTCTAACTTAATATCACTGATGAAAATATATTTTTTAACGATGAATTCACTATTATCATTCAATTGTCTAGCCGCTTCATAAGTTTTAGCATAAGTGATGATCCCACTTGTTTCTTTATCCAAACGACCAACGTGTGTTGGTTTAAAACTATCAGTAGGCACATAGTTTAAATATGATAAAACTTGTTCATCTAACGAATCATCTTCATCGTGAACTGAAATTCCAGTCGCTTTATTTAAAACTAAAATATTTTCATCTTCATATAAAACTTTCAAATTAACTGAAGTTGATTTTTTAACTTCATATTCTTTTTGCAAATCAGATTCACTTAAACCATAAATAGTGATAGCATCATTCTCATTTACAATTTGATTTTTTTGAATTTTTCTTAATCCATTTATTTTAATTTCATTTTTTCTAAATAACTTTTCAACAAATCCTTTACTTAAATTAGGAAAATATTTTTGAATAAGTTTTAATATTGTTCTTCCTGAATCATTTAATGTTGCTTTTATTTCTATCATTTCTACCTGCTTTATTAATGTAATTATATTTTTTTATTTTATTAAATAAAATAAAAAATGTAATATCAATACTTTTAGTTAAAACATATTTTCTACCCTCTAATAAAGTATTGAACAACATAAAAAATGGATATTAAAATTGCTGAAAATATAACCTGCAAGACTTAATTTAGCGTCTACTATGACTATCAAAGGATTTGCTGCATCATGTTTTTCAACAGAACCAGAAGATAAAATCACAGATGAAGAAAGAACACAATTTACTACAGTATTCCAATCAGCTTATTCTCAATTACCTGATAATAGTGTTATAGACACATTACCTTCACAAATGGCAAGCAAAATTGGAGAAATCAAATCAATATGTGAGACTTGATTGAATAAGTTAAAATCTTCTTAAGCAATTTCTAGAAAAGAAATTGAGAAGTCTTCTAAGAAAATCTATGAAATAAGTTTATCACCTACTTCAGCTTTAATTCCTTCGTAAAAATATTTTAATATGAAACGAACAAAGCATACTTTTTGTTCGTTTTAGTCACTTTTATCAGAAAAATAAAAATTACTATCACAAATTTAGTGATAGTAATTTTGTATCTTAAATATAATTATTCTTCTCTTTGACTTCCGAATAAGTCAAAGTCTTCATTTTCATCTTCTACACCTTCTACATAGTTAAATTCAGTCATTTTAGGCAAGTCTCTCATGCTTGTTAATTTGAAGTGATCATAGAATTTGTTTGTCACTCCATATAGAACAGGGTTACCAGGTGTAGGAGAAATCCCGACTTCTTCAATAACACCTTTCATTAAAAGTGTATTAACAACTTGATCAGATGCAACACCTCTAATTGATGCAATTTGACCTTTTGTAACTGGCTGTTTGTAAGCGATGATACCAGCAACCTCGATAGCAGCATTTGATAATCTTTGTTTTTTAACAACTGAAACCATTTTTGTAACATAATCTTTGAATGTTTCTCTAGTTGCTAATTTGTAAACATCATTGAAGTTGACTACTTTAAGCGCTCTTTCTAAGTCATTAAACTCTCTTAAGAAATCTTGCATTACTTTTTTAGCTTCAGCTAAAGTAGCTAGTGAGAAAATGTCTTTAACTTGTTCTAAGTTAAGTCCATCATCTCCTTGAATGTATAATAGTGCTTCTAAAATTTTATTTTTCATCGTAAAGTTCTCCTCTAATAATTGAGATTTCTTCAAATTCTTTTTCTTGAATTATTTTTAAATATTGTTCTTTAGCTAAAACTAATACAGCAAGCAATGTAACAACAAAGTGTCCCATACTTGGTTGTGAAAAGACCATTTGGAAAGTTAATTTTTCATGTTTTCTAAGTAACTCTTTAATCATTCCATATTGATCAGATGGTGATAGTTTAAATGTTTCTAATTTTGCTGTTCTAAGTTTTTGAGCATAAACTCTTTCAAACATTTTTCTTAAAACGGCAATTAATTTAACCGGGTTAGAATGACCGTCTAACCTAGTGTCATTGGTATCAACGATAAATTCATCAACATTTGATGGATCTTTGATGAAAATATCTTGTCTATCTAATTCATATGTTTTAAGAGCTTCTTTAATTGATTTAAATTGTTCATATTCAGCTAACTGTCTCAAAATTTGTCTTTTATCTTCTTCAATTTCTTCAGGAATTTCTTGTCCTGGTTCTTGTATTGCCATAGCTGCTTTGATTTTAAGTAATGTAGCAGCCATAACTAAATAATCAGCAGCTAAATCAATATCTTGCTCTTTTAATTGAGAAATAATTTCTAAATATCTATCTGCTATTTCTACTAAGTTAATTTCATTAATACTGATCTTTTTATCTTTAACTAATGCAAGTAATAAATCTAATGGTCCATCAAAATTAAACTTTTCAACTTTAAAGCTATATTCTGAATCGTAATTTGTGTAATTAGTTTTCATCTTTTTCCTTCAATAATTCTGACTCAATTAAGCCTTTAACTCTTTCTGCTAATTTTGATGTTTCTTGATTCATAAATGTAGATGGTTTTAATGCTGGTAAAAATTTAACAGTAACTTGCTGTCTTTGCTTTTTGTGTACACTATCAGAACCTAAAGAGTTGATTATTACAGTAGGAATAATTGACATATAATCTTTCTGCGCAACTCTAAATGCACCAGCTTTAAACTCACCTAAACCTTCACTTTTCTCTCTTGTTCCCTCAGGAAAAATTACACCATATGTTTTTTGAACTTTAACAAATGCACCGAAATCACCCAATGCATTTAAACTGTTTTTAATGCTCTTTCTATCAATAAAAACAGTGTCTAAAAGTGACAAAGTATCCTTAACTATTTTTTTCTTTTGTAGCTCACTCTTAGCTAAAAAAGTAGGTATCATGGCTTTAGCACCTTGTTCATATGATTGTTGTTCTGTAGCTTTCATTAAGATTAAAGAGTCAAAGTTTGACTTATGGTTAGCTACTAATAACACAGAACCATTTTGTGGCAGGTTTTCATATCCCTCAATTTTTACATCCACATTGTAAAGGTTTAACATTTTTTTAGAAAGTTTGAGTAAGAAAGCATATCTTTCGATTGATTTACTTGTTTCAGGTGATTTTCTATATTTTCTAGCCTTTCATTTAATTAAAAAGTATCTGAATAATCAAACTGGTGAAAATAAAATCATCTTAAAAATTACATTTACATTATATTTTTTCATTTTTCTCCTTAGAAATAGCAACAGAAATAACTAAATTATCAACATATGTGATAGAAATACAGAAGTTTTTAAATTCTCAAATATTGTTTTTTTTAACTAAATCAATATTGCGAAAATCGATGTAGCTATTATCAATTTTGTAAATAGATTCTTTAATAGCTCATGCTCTGGCAAGAAATTTAGCTTTCAAATTTTGATCAGTTATTTGATTATATTCTGCTAATTCATGCGTTGATAAAACTCTATTTATAAAAGATGTTTTTTTATTAATAAATCTATTAATATTAGTTGCATCCACACCTATTTTGAACATGTTTTATATTATATAAAATTATTTGATAAAAGGAGTATAAAATAGACTTTTTTACCTATGTAATAGGTGTATTAGTATCATCGCTTTCTTCTTGGATTAATGCTGATTTCAAGATTTTTGCGAACTGATCATATTTGTTTAAAAAATTAAAGAATACATCATCTTCTTTCGAATTCTGAAGGTTATATTTAATTTCACTACTAAATTTGTTAGTTTCATTAAATATAATTAATTGTAAAATTTCCGATGTACTAAATTCATCACAAATACAATATGGATTTGAACGAATAAATAAGTTTATTATATATTTTAATATCTTAATTATTGAGATAGCTATTAAATTAGTAAATAGAAATCCATTCATATCTTCAAATGATTTCAGAAACTTTTTATAACTACTTATCAATATATTCATCATTTGACTATTTTCATAGTTATCTACATCATTTTTTAATATATCTATTAAATCTTTCTTTTTAGGTATTTTGAAATTTGTAAAAGCAAAATGTAATCCTAAATTTTTATTATCTCTGCGAATTTTCTCTCATAATTTTGGAGCTTCATAACCATCTTTTACATTGATGATGTTCTTAATTTTTGAATATTTCATTTCCTTTTCGTAATATTCATCTGATTCAATATTATTTAGACTACTTACATCAAAATTGTCATCCCTATTTTCTACGAAATTTATCAATTTGTTGAAATAAATTAAATCCTGTTTATCTATATTGACTTTATCTTTAGAACTTTCTATGTATAAGTAATTTAGACGATTTAATGGTTTCTTAGAAATAATATTTACTTTATTACTATCTTTTCTACTAAAAACTCTAGATCAAACTGTATTTATTCTCTTTTTGTAATGGTCATTTAATTTTTCAGTAAATATATTTTTAGAATACATAATATATTTAGCGACTGACTTAACAAGCCCCTTGCTTTTACTTGATAAGTTCTCAATATCAAGAGGTCAATCATAAGGAATGACTGAAATACTTTTATCATCTCTTTTGTATAACTGAATAGTATCTAAAATTAATTTATCCTTATCTGCATAAGGAAGATGTTTGAATAAGAAGACGTTAATAGGTATACCTACTCAATTTGTATGTGTTATTATGGTGTAATGTTCATCTGATGTTTTTATCATTTGATTTAAATTATTGAAAATAAATTTCTTATTTTTAAAATGCTTTTCTGTAATATTTGTAATATGTAAGTAAATATATTTATTGAATTTGTGAATTCTGTCTCTTTTTGTGAAGTTATGAACAAATCTATTTAAATTTTGCAAAATAATTTCTTTATTTTGATTTACTTTCTCAAATAAAATGTCATTAATGAACTCATCATTAGTATTTGTAGGATTATATTTTGAAATTTTTTCATTAAGTAAATCAATATTTGATATTTTATTAGAAATAGTGTCTGTTATGACTTTGTAAAATCATTTATGATCTATATCTTTTGTTTTGAATAGTAATCTCATTTCTTTAAACAAAATATCAAATAAATCGAAACCTATAAATTTATATGATAACTTATCATTATCTTTATTTATTAATTCTAATCTTTGTTTCACAAAATATAAAATAAATTTTACATCTTGAAAATAAATGAATTTCTTAAATTCTTTATTTACTTTTTCAATTTTATTCTCAAATTCAGATGATAATTCTTCATTTGTCAACTTCAATACAAGGGTATTTGATGCATTAATCACATTACCTATTTGCCTTCTGCATAAATAAATTTTGCTTAATTCTTTATCTTTCTTTAACTTAAGATGCCATTGTTGGCGTCTTTTTATGTTTCTTTTAGAAATATTTGTTCTTTTTGTTTTTGTCATATATTAAAATTATAATATTTTTTAATAAAATAAAAAAACACCATTAAAGGTGTTAAATATTCTTTGAAAACTGAATAGTTATTTTAATAATTCATTAAAATGTCTGAATAC